>CAYPDN010000008.1:0-33401 GCA_964409445.1 uncultured Granulosicoccaceae bacterium | reverse complement strand
CAAGTGTTATGTTCAATATTGTTCTTGTAAATCCACAGATCCCACCCAACACAGGTAACATCATTAGGTTGTGTGCAAACAACGGATGCAAATTACACCTGATTGAACCACTCGGTTTCGAAATGGACGAAAAAAGCGTTAGACGAGCTGGTATGGACTACCGCGATGTTGCCAGTGTGATGAAGTGGCATGACTACAAAACATTCACAGACTCTCTGCAACCAGCAGATAAACCACCAAACCTGTGGTCTTACTCGAGCAAGTCAACAATCTTATACTCATCGGTAAGATATACGGCAGGCGACTATCTTATTTTCGGTTCAGAAACTGCAGGATTGCCGGATGACATTTTTCAGTCCGTGCAACCTGCAAACAGATTGCATATACCTATGCAGCACGGATCTCGCAGCCTTAATTTATCTAACGCCGTCGCTATTGCCAGTTACGAAGCCTGGCGCCAAATCGGCTATAACTAGTGTTCAGATTTTGAAGACCGGCCAAGTAGAACACTGACGGCTTCAGCGGGACTGGCAAGATTGTTAATAACCCTGTGTACTTGCTCAACGATGGGCATACTCACTTTGTGCTTCGCCGCAAGATTGAACGCAACCTCTGTTGCGACAATGCCTTCCACAGACTGGCCAATTTCTGCAAGCACGTCTTGCACTGACTGCCCCTGCCCCAATGCGATACCAAACCGTCGATTTCGAGACTGATCGTCAGTGCAGGTCAGGATTAAGTCTCCAACACCCGATAACCCCATCAATGTCTCAGCTTTAACATCAAGCACTTCACCTAATCGAATCAGTTCCGCCAGCCCGCGGGTGATCACAGCAACCCTCGCATTGGCACCAAAATTCAACCCGTCTGAAATGCCAGCTGCTATTGCATAAATATTTTTGAACGCGCCACCAAGTTGAACACCACGAATGTCGTCACTGACATATGTTCTGAATCGTTCGTTATGCAATAAATCTACAACAGTGTCTGCATAGGCACTTGAGTTCGCAGCAACGGTGATTGCCGTTGGTGACCTTGATGCAAGCTCCTGGGCAAAGGTAGGACCAGATATTACTGCGTGACACCGGTCAGCACCCAGCTTATCTGCAACTACATCACTCAGGAAACGACCTGTCCCTGCCTCAAGCCCTTTACAGGCCCAAAGTACACAGCACTGATCCGAAGCAAGTGTCATTATCATATCTGCGACGGAGCTAAAGTGCTGGCTGGGAATCGCAATCAGAACGTCAGTCGCACCTTTAAGCGCAAGCGCCAGGTCGGAACGATACTCAAGCGAACTTGCTAAAGAGATACCGGGCAGATATCTCTTGTTCTCACCTTCATTTGAAATTTCTTGCAGCAACGATTCATTACGTGCCCAAAGACAAACACTGAAACCATTAAGAGCAATGTGGTGCGCTAATGCGGTACCGAAACTACCAGCACCCAATACTGCGACCTTCCTTGCAGCCGTCATGCGCCTAGCCTGCATTATTCATGAGGCGACCCGTGAACGTTGCTCGAATCTACTGCTGCGTCTCCGGTGCCGGAGCATTTTGCTTATTGGAAGCAACGTGTTGTGCATACAATGCGTCAAAGTTAATCGGATCGAGCAACATCTGTGGAAATCCACCTTTGACTGCAAGATCAGATACTACTTCGCGAATAAACGGAAACAATACGCTGGGTGCATAGCTTCCCAACAAATGCGCCATCTCTTCCTTGCCGAAGCCAGAGATCGTAAACAGCCCTGACTGCTGAACCTCAGCCAGGTAAGCCGGTTTTTCTGCAAGTTCAACAGTGACCGTAAGCATCAGTGTGCACTCGTAGATATCGTCTTTGACATTTTTATTTTCAGTGTTCAACTGTACTTTAACTTCAGGCGTCCACTGCGCCTGTTCGGTAAAAATCTCTGTTGAGCGCGGTGTCTCGAAAGACACATCCTTTACATACACCTTTTGAACACGGAAGACCTGTTGATTTTCCTGTTTGCCCGCAGCACCTGCAGCGCCGGTTTCTTCAGCCATGGTTATTCCTGTAAATTAAAATTGTACATATGTAGTGTAGATCAATCGTTCACATCTTAATGGTGACGACAAAGTGAGCCATTCAGGCTCGAGAATCCGTTCGCGGGTCGTCAGCCAAAGGGGGACCAGGTTCAGCCCCTGCTATGCCCCAAGCAACGCATCAAGTTCACCGGCAGTTTCCAAAGCACTCAAATCATCGAAACCACCCACATGATGATCACCAATGAAAATTTGTGGCACGGTACGTCGACCACTCCGATCCATCATTTCCTGGCGCTTTGCGGAATCAAAATCAACCGCAATTGTCTCGTATTCAACACCTTTATTGTCCAACAATTTTTTGGCGGCGCGGCAAAAACCGCACAACCTGGTTGTGTACATAATTACGTTGTTGCTCATGTGCTCGCTTCTTGGTTATGTTTTAGATGCTAATGGCAAACCAGCTTTCTCCCAGCCAGCAGCACCACCTTGCAAAGTGTAAACCGAATTAAATTCCGCCTTGCGCAATTTGTTCGCAGCACCGGCAGATCTGTTGCCATTGGTACAGTAGACGACCACCGGCTTATCTTTGTACTTGTCCAATTCGACCACACGCTTTTGAAAATTGCTCATAGGGATATGTAAATTTCCAAGAATATGCCCGATTTTGTACTCGGACTCCTCACGAATATCGACAAACACAGCATCTTCATCGTTTTGCAACCGCGTGGCCTCCATCGGGCTGATGATTTTCACTCCCGAAAATGCTCGCTGGTATTCAAAGAACGCGATCATGCCGATCACCAGCGCTAACGCCAGAAACAAGATAGGGTGATTTCCGACAAATTCAATTAGACGGGCCATATGACTCTAATGCTTAAAAAAATTGAAGTTCGATTGCATGGGTTTGTCTGCCACACATTTAACGTATACAGGCCGCTTAACGCACCGAAAGGGCCTCACCCGCCTGCAACGGCCGTATCTTAACCGAATATTGGCCTTCAAGGCGATCTTGCTGCAGATCTGAAACCACCCTGCACAATTTTGTGATTACTCGCTACACTTATTGGCTAGGAGTAACAGTCACTCCCTGCGCTGCTGAAAGCAGTCAATAGCGAAACAAAAAATAAAAAGAGCGACAGGCCGTGAGCGGCGAATCCATACTCTATACCATTTTTCTGATTTTCACCGGCGGGACTATTCTCGCGACGGTAGCTCTGTACGCACGTCAATCGCTGCTGATCGCCTACATCGCGCTGGGGCTAATCGCCGGCCCGCATGTCACCGGACTGGTCGCTGACCCGGCGCTGGTTGCCGATATTGCTAACGTCGGCATCATATTCCTGCTGTTTCTACTCGGCTTGAATCTGGAACCCGATGATCTCAAGAACCTGCTTCGCGAGGCCACGGTGGTGACGCTGCTCAGTAGTCTGACCTTCGCCCTGATCGGGTACACGATCTCAATGGCATTCGGTTTTCCAAACATAGACAGTATTGTGATCGGTACTGCGATGATGTTCTCTTCAACCATTGTCGGACTGAAATTGCTGCCGACAAGTGCGCTGCACCATCAGCGCATGGGTGAAATTATCGTCAGCATACTGTTGCTGCAAGACATCATCGCAATCGTCGCACTGCTGTTACTGGATCAGGCGGGCAACCAGGGATCACCTTTGTTTGAAGTACTCGTTAGTCTTATTTTGCTACCTACTATTGCCGCGATGGCGTACTTTATTTCAAAATACCTGTTGTCAAAACTGTTTCAAAAGTTCGATCAGATAAGCGAGTATATTTTTCTCGCAACTGTAGGCTGGTGTTTGGGAATCTCAGAACTCGCACACGCCGTCGGCTTATCTCATGAAATCGGCGCTTTTATAGCGGGTGTCTCTCTGGCTGCCAATCCAATTGCACGATACATCGCAGAAAGCTTAAAACCACTTAGGGATTTTTTTCTGATTATGTTTTTCTTCGGCCTCGGCGCAGGCTTTGATATCTCCGGTGTGGGTGCTGTCATTCTGCCGGCTGCAACGCTCGCCATCACTGCAATAATTGTAAAGCCGTTTATCTTCAAGCTGCTGTTACGCCGCGAAAAAGAAAAAGCCAAAATGTCTGGCGAGATCGGAGTTCGGCTCGGTCAAATCAGTGAATTTTCGCTACTGGTTGCAGTAGTTGCCGTCAGCGCCGGGGTAATATCCGACAAAGCATCAATGACCGTTCAAACAGCGACACTAATAACTTTTGTCCTGTCTTCTTATTGGATCGTGATGCGATACCCAACACCCATAGCGGTAGATGACAAACTACGGCAGGACTAACCGACACAAAAATAAGGCGGCCTTTCAGGCGGCAATTCCGCCTTTTTGATCAACCAGCACAAAAGCTGAAATTACTTGGTAAGTATATACTCAACAGCGAGTTTCATCTGTTCGTCGTTAAGTGAACTACCACCGCGCGGTGGCATGACTCCTATACCTGCAATAGCGCTGGCAGCCAGGCCGTCAAGGCCCTTTGCATCCAGACGCTTACCCCATGCATCTTTATCACCTAACTTAGGGCTATTGCCGACACCCACCAGATGACAAGCTGAACAAGTAGTATCTACAACCTGCATAACTTCTGCAGGAATCTCAGCAGATGCAACTTCTGTTGTTGAGTCTGTTGCTGTCGTTGCAGCGACTGCAGTAGCCGCAGCAGTACCGCTTGCAGCCATTACACTCGAACCGGTAGCATTCGTAACCATCAACTGAACAGCCTGCCCGATCTCTTCATCACTCAGGCTGGACTCAGCTCTGGCCGGCATTTTACCTTTGCCGTTAATGACACTGGCAGTCAGAACATCGAGGCCTTTCTCAGACAGACTACTCCATGCTTCTGAATCATCGGTTTTCGCAGCACCATGCAGACCGGCGTTATGACAACCTGCACAATTAGTCGCAACAGCCGCTTTGACCTTCAGTGAAAACGCACCACCAGCCATAGCTGCAGTGGCAGCAGCGCCAGATGTAGCAGCAGTTGTCGAAGCCTCACCGGCAGACTCCGCAGTTGCAGTTTCGGTAGCGTCTGCTGCCTCTTCCACCTGTGCTGTACTTTCCTCTTCCTGAGCCTCGGAGCTTGCCGTTGATTCCGCAGCATCGGCAGACTCCTCGGTTTCGGATTCCACGGGTGCTGCTGCATCGTCTTCCATCGGCTTTGCGACTTCATCAACGCGGGACTGACCCACTGGCTGGATGGACTTTTTCATCGCAGCTATCGCCAGCGGATCATCGGGGCTGTCTGGCGACCAGACGTTGGCGACAAACATAATGAATGCAGTAAAAATCAACAGCGCACCCAGAACGAATACAAAAGGCTTATAGAAATTGGAGTCATTATGACTCATCAGTTTCTCCAGAGATTTAATGAGAGTTTAAATGCAAGAATCGATTCTTGAGGTTTGCAGCCACATTGACTTGAAGAAACTTTGTCCTGAATGCACACAAGAGCCTCTGCAATTCGGAATTTGAAATTTAATATTTGAAATCGGGTTCGACGGCCTCGAGATCCGATAACCGCCAGATCCGGATAGTTTAGCAAACCCAAACGATCCGCAACAACTCCACTGGTTTACTGTTGCCACCAAAAAACTCTGAATAGCAACATGCGGGCTCCCTACCGGGCCACACTGCCAAATACACGTCGCAACAGATCGGTCGTTCGTTTTACCGGATTTTTTCTGATCGCCGCCTCTTCCTCAGCCATGTAGTGCCAGACTCCGTCCAGACCTTTTTCAAGTACGTGTGCTGTGAGGTCAGCCTCGATCGGTGGTGCAAATGGAATCTGCCGATAGCTCGCAAGTAGTTGTCGAAACCCCCGGACAGCACCGACCTGATTCAGACTATCATCAATGATGGGTCGCATAGCATTGCTAAGCTGCCCACCCATGGTGCGTCGGAAAAAACTGGTTGCCGCATCATCCGGGCCCTGCAAAATACCTCGTGCATCCTGGAGCGTCATCTGCTGAATAGTGTTGACGAACAACTGCCGCGTCTTTGGCACGGCTTTTTCAGCTGCCTCATTTAGGCGGTTTTCAAGTGAATCAAAACTGCTGTCAAGTCCGACTCTGGCGGCGACTTTTCGGGCACTTACCAAAGCAGTCGGCAAGGGGATTCGAATCAAAGGGTCGGCGTTGTATCCGTTCTGCTGGCCAAGTTGACTCACAACTTCTCCTGATCCGACAGTTAAGGCTTGTTTCAGTCCGCTGGAAATATCAGCAATGGTCAGAGCACCGCCAGACTGGCCAAGTGTCTGCCCGGCAATATCCTCCAGACCACCCAACAACTCAGAATTGTTAGCACATCCAGTCAATGAAAAAGTGCAAATAAGTAACGAAGCTCGTAACAGTTTCACTTGGCATACCTCGCGATGATCAATTTGGGTGAATCAGGTTATAAGTGAACAGCGAGTTCAACATACAACAATTGTGATTTCGGACATTGCACCAACCCTACCCATAAAATGGAATTCAGTCGGTGATAATCAGGAAATACAAAAGCGCGTACCTTAGACGTACACACAGGCCTTACACACAGGAATCACGCCGAGATCACGCTTTGGCGGATTACATTTTGCAACGTCTTCATGGCAATACCGTATGCAAAAGCCGCAATAACCTCGATGCAGCAGTCGGGAAAACAACAACATTACATCCGTGTGGACTGCGTCATTGTGCAACTGAGAACCAGACCACAAACCCCTTTTTAGCGTGAAATTGATTGGATCAGTTGTTGCAATTCTGCATAGATATTAAGCATGTCCATGCATTCAAACGAGACATGCGAGTCACCACCGAGGGCAGAACTATTCGTAAGTTCACTCAATCATTCAGACCTGGGGTTTATGAATGAACGCACCGGCAGAGCAAGTTGCCACTGAAGCGACAGAAGGTTTACAGAACGCGCACCCTGGTGTCGTGCTGGGAGATCATACTGTCGAGTCCAGTAACGACGCACAGAACGTAAAAGCCGAAGGCCTCAATTCAGAGTTAGCCAGTAAGTGGCTGATCTGGCAGTGCAAAATGATTGCAGATGTCATCACAGGTGCTGTGTATGACGCCAATGGCAACATGCTAACACTGCGTCCATCTAACGGTGTGGGTGCCGACAAGCTGGCTATCGCCGGTCAACAGGCTTTTGAGAACGGTAAACCTGTTATTACCACAGAGATTACCTACGGTAGCTCAAACGGTCGACTCGGCGACATCATAGCTACCCCCATTAATGAGGGTGAAAAGACACTTGGTTATGTCGCTTTGTTAATGACTCCAAGACCGCAGTCGCGACAAAACGTTGTATTGCAGCTGTTGCAATGGGGCGGATTCTGGCTCGAATCTCTTAGCAAAATGTCTGACGGCGTACAGATTGAAGCCGGCGCTTTCACACAAACACTGATGGGATCTGTGTTGAAGCACAGTAACTCCCACAAAGCATGCATGGAAATAGCAGCCAGTATTTGCGACCGATTGAATTGTGATCGTGTAACCATAGGGCTTCGCAATGGCATGGTGGTACGCGTCGAGTGCATATCACATCTTGCAAGCTTCGATAAACGCACACAATTGGTACGACGTCTTGAAGCATCCATGGAAGAATGCATCGATCAGAACTCTGTCATCACTTTACCTCCAGTTGCAAATGCAGAATCAATCATCAACAAGTCGCATCGTGAGTTTCAAACACACGACAGCGAAAACTCATGCATAGCTACCTTCCCCCTGGAGGGCAAAGAAACATTTGGTGCAATCACACTGGAGCGCGCAACTACTGCACCTTTTGATCGAGACACCATTCAATGGTGCGAATCCGTGTTTTCAGCCATCGCACCAATCGTTGAGTTAAAAAGGCATGAAGAGCGCTCAATTCTAAGCAAAATACGCGATTCAATAAAAAGTACCTGTCAGGGCTTTATGGGTCCGAGCTACCTGAAACTAAAAATCGCAGGAGCAATCGCTGGTCTCACAATACTACTCGCCAGTATTTTCAACGGTAACCACATCGTATCAGCGCCAGCCGTCATCGAAGGTGCTCAGGCACAGGTTATTGCAGCACCCATTGCGGGCTTCGTTAAAACCGCCGAAGTACGTGCGGGAGATAAAGTTGAGAAAGGCCAGATTTTGGCAACGCTCGACGATCGCGCACTGCAGCTTGAATTGAAAAAGTGGCAGGGCGAAGAAAACAAAATCAAAAAATCCTATCAGGAAGCAATGGCTAAAAAGGCTCGCACCGAGTTGAGTATTCTGCGCGCCAAGTCGGAACAAATTGAAGCTGAACATGCACTGGTGCTGGAACGCATCGAAAGGACCTCGCTCAAAGCACCTTTTGATGGCTTTGTGACAAGCGGTGATCTGAGCCAGTCATTAGGCGCACCAGTTGAAGTTGGAGACGTTCTTTTTGAAGTCGCTCCGGCTGAAGAATACAAAGTTATTGTCAAAGTCGACGAGCGCGATATGGCAGGGGTCGACGAAGATAAAATCGGTAAGGTCGTGATCGCGGCAATACCAGGTGAACCCATACCTTTCGGCGTTGAGCAAGTGGTGCCTTTAGCAATTTCAGGTGAAGGCAATAGCTACTTTCGCATCGAAGCTGCTTTCGACGAAGCTACTCCGGAACTGCGACCCGGTATGGAAGGGGTGGCGCGCATCGAAATGGGTAAGAGAAAGTATATCTGGATCTGGACTCATAATCTGGTCGACAGAGTCAAGCTCTGGTTGTGGTCGGTTGGCTGGTAAACGTGAATACGCAAACCATCAACACAACGGACGAGCAACCAGATGGGGTTGCCGATCAGGATAGCGCAAACGATATCCCCGAACAGTGGAACCACGTTGCGAACCTCCGGCCGCAGTTACACAAACATGTCAATGCGCACCCACATAATTTCCGCGGCACGCGCTGGTACATTCTCAGTGATGCCGTACGTGGTAAACACCTGCGCTTTAACGATATTGCTTATGAATTTATAGGTCGTCTCGATGGTGATCAGTCGATTGAAGAGATCTATCTCCAGATCGAAGGCAAATTGGGTGAAAACAGCCCGAGCCGACACGATCTGCTGGCCATTCTGGTACAGCTATTCAGTATTGGAGCACTGAGATCCGGAATGCCCGCCGATGTCGAACAACTATTTAAAAAACACCAGGCAGAAAAAAGTTCCAATCGCACCAGACGTCTGTTAAATCCGCTCGCAATCCGATTCCCGTTGTTTGACCCGGATAACTTTCTTAATCGGTCAATTACAAGTGTCAGGTCACTAATCTCAATCGGTGGCGCTGTGACATGGGCAATAGTTGTATGCCTGGCTGCAATGTTGTTGTTGATCAACTATCAGGAACTGATGGCAACTCTGAAGGCAGATATCCTTCAGCCAAGTAATCTGATCCTGGTGGTAGCACTTTTCCCCATCATGAAGGCCTTCCACGAGTTTGCCCATGCCTACGCGGTGAAAGCATGGGGCGGCGAAGTACATGAAATGGGTATTACCCTGCTTGTACTTATGCCAGTACCGTACGTGGATGCAACAGCGGCCTGGGGTTTTCGTGAAAAGTACAAACGCATACTCGTCAGTGCCGCCGGTATGATCATGGAGTTATTTCTGGCAGCTATTGCACTGATTGTCTGGACGATGGTTGAGCCCGGATTGCTAAAAACTGCAGCTCTGTCTGCCTTTTTGATCGGCAGCGTATCAACCGTATTGTTCAACGCTAACCCGTTACTGCGTTTCGACGGCTACTACATAATGCAGGACCTGATCGAAATTCCCAATCTGTACAGCCGTTCTGCCAAATACATTATGTATTTGTTAAAGCACTATGTGCTGGGTCTGGATGCACAGTCACCAGTTACTGATGAATCTGAAAAACCATGGCTCGCAGGCTACGGAATTCTCGCCTGGCTGTATCGCATATTCATTACCTTTGTGATTGCGATATTTTTGGCGGGAAAATATTTTGTGCTGGGTGTAGCACTGGCCCTCTGGTCTATGGCACTGCTGTTTGTCATACCTGTGTACAAAGGTATTCGTTTTCTACTCACCGATAAGTCAATCTCGGGCAAGCGCATGCAGCCTATAGGAAAGATGGTGGCTATTGTGGCATCGATCGCACTGGTGGTGTCACTAATACCTTTTTCACTCTACACCAATGCACAGGGAATAGTCTGGGTACCTGATCAGGCACAAATCTACTCCGAAGTAGACGGTTTCGTCACAGAAATAAAAGCCACGCCCGGTGAACAAATCGCTACCGGCACAGGTGTTCTACAACTCTCGAATCCGACTATTGATGCCAATGAGCAGGTACTGAAGGCGAGATACAAAGAGCTTTCTATCAGACACAAAGCGGAAAAGTTCTCCGAACCGGTTAAAGCAGAACAAACTCTGGAAGAGATTGCCACGGTAGAAGCCGACTGGCAGGAACTCCAGGCAGAACGAGAATCACAAACACTGACCAGTAGCGTCAACGGCACGTTCGTATTGCCCGATGAACAGAAAATAGTGGGTCGATATATTAAAAAAGGTGAAGCAGTTGGCTATGTAGTCAATCCAGAGGAGTTAATAGTTAGGGTGGTTGTGCCGCAAACATCAGTAGGGTTGTTTTCAAAAGAGGTAAAAAATGTCTCTGTAAGATTTGCTGAACAACCGGGTAAAGCAATGCAGGCCAACATCATTAGACAGACACCTGCAGGCAGTTTTTCCCTGCCGAGCCGCGCACTGGGCGCTGCTGGTGGTGGAGAAATTGCGGTTAACAACACAGATGAAAATGGTACTACCTCTGTAAATAAAGTATTCCAACTGGACCTCTCGCTGCCGGAAAACAGTATTGCAAGTGGTTTGGGAACACGCGCATATGTCCGTGTGAATCACGGTCGCGAAGCTCTGGCATTGCAGTGGTTGCGAAGCGCCAGACAACTACTACTTAACAAACTTCCGTTTTAAAATTCAACGCTGGTAAAAAACAATGAGCCTGGTTAAAAATAGTATACAAATAGCAGTGCTTACTCTGATTCCCCTTTCAGTGTTCGCAAATGATGCAAACTCCATATTGGGAGACGAAGAGCACTCGCTTGATTGTCTGATCGAACCGAGTGAAGTTGTCGAACTGGGCAGCAGCGTACCTGGACTGGTAGACCAGCTTTTCGCAGAGCGAAACAACTTTGTAAACGCCGGACAAGTAGTCGCGCAACTGGACTCTCGGGTTGAGCTCGCAACGCTTGAGCTTGCCAGAGCACGCGCCGAGATTGATACCAGTCTGAATCTACGTCGCGAAAATGCAGCGTTTGGTGTGCGCACCCAGCAACGCAATCAGAAGCTTTTTAACGAATCTACAATTTCAGCGCAGGATATGGATAAGGTTAAAACAGAAACCTATATAGCCAAGCTGCAGGCGCGTCAGGAAGAAGACAACAAGCGAATCGCACATCTGGAAGCAGAGCGTGCACAACAGGCACTGGAACGCAGAACAATACGCAGCCCGATCAGCGGTGTAATTGTTGAACGATACAAATCAATTGGTGAGTACATTGAAGCAGAGCCGGTCTACAGAATCGCAAATCTTGACCCGCTTCATGTCGAATTGATTCTACCTGTTGAAAAGCTGGATACAATCAAACTCGGTATGAAAGCAGAAATCACGCTCGATATTGAATCACAGGCAGACACTACACACATCGCTGTTGTTAAGAGTGTCGACCGAGTGGCAGACGCTGCGAGTGGCACATTCGGTGTGCTGTTATCTATGCCGAATGCTGGTCTTAGAATTCCAAGTGGCGTTCGATGCAACCTCAATCTGGTCGAAGAGTAAGAAAGCTGACCGGTGACAAGTAGTGTCACCAGTCACACTTTCGGCGCAAAATGACAAACAATGTACCCACGGTAGCTGATAAATAAAACAATAAGCTCCTCTGTTTAAATATCAGCGATAGCTGCCGCCAACAGCTTGTAGGCTACTAATTTACCTGACTATATCAAGCCCTGTAAACGAACTAAAACCGCGCAGTATGATGTTGCAGAAATTATGATTAAATTCTTACGCTCTCCGCTGTTCAGGATTAGCTTTAGCATGGTGATGCTCGTCATCTCGCTACTGCTTGCGAGCGAGTTCCTGGGGCTTTTCCCAAACAGCAACAATGCACACCTGTCTGAACGAAAGTTCACTGTCGAGACACTCGCCGTGCATGTTGCCATGGAGTTGGACAATAGCTCAGGTCAGGGCAGCGACGAAATATCAGAACTACTGCGCAGCACAGTACAACGCAATAACATCGTCAAGTCTGTTGCCGTAAGAAAAGGCGACGGTTCGCTACTGGACGTTTATGGCAGCCACGACAATAACTGGACACTAAAGCAGGGTGATCGCTCCACACCTACTCAGGTACAGGTTCCTCTTTTCGAAGGCACAGAACAAATCGCCAGCGTCGAAATTCGCTTTGCCGGACTGAACGAAGGCAAGAGTCTTTGGGACCGCAGAGCGTCATTCCCAGCCGTCATTTTATTTGTAGCATTATCAGGCTTCTTTGCTTTTTGCATGTTCCTCAAACGAACGCTGCGAGAGCTTGATCCGGACGCTGTGATTCCAGAGCGTGTAAAAAAGGCACTGGACACTCTTGCAGAAGGCTTGTTGATCGTAAACCGCGATGGCGAGATTGTTTTCTCAAATGCTGAATTTGCACAAACCGCGGGTATGGCATCAGAGGATCTTGCTGGAAAAAACTGCAGTGAACTCAAGTGGCAACTCGAAGAAAACGAAGTTCTGCCATGGAATGATCTCCTGCACGGTGGCGAACTGGCACCTGGCGCGAGCATCAAGCTCAACACCGGCTACGAGCAGCTTTCAACTTTTACGGTCAATGCCACACCAATTATCGCAGGTGCAAATGAAGTTCGAGGCGCGCTAATTACCTTTAACGACATCACCGAAGTTGAAATCAAAAACGCCGAACTGCAAAACGCGCTTAACAAGCTCGAAACGAGTCAGCTTGAAATTACCAGACAAAACAAAGAACTTGAATATCTGGCAACCCGCGACCCTTTAACCGGCTCACTAAACCGGCGGTCCTTTTTCAGCGGATTCGATTCACTTTTTATAGAAGCCAAACAAAATGCAGACGAGCTGACCTGCATCATGACCGACATTGATCATTTCAAGTCAGTCAATGATACACATGGTCACGGTGTCGGTGATGATGTCATTAAGTACCTGGCAGATGTACTGGCAGAACAATCACGACCGAACGACCTGGTCGGCCGATTTGGTGGTGAGGAATTCTGTGTCGTGCTTCCCGACACTACCATTGCCGAAGGCTATGAGATAGCCGAAAAGATTCGCAAAATAATTGAAGATGGTATTGGTGCAAATTTTCTCGACAAGTGCCAGATCACAGCAAGTTTTGGTGTTGCATCAATTCACTCAAACTCTGCCAACCCCAGTGAAATGGTAGAACACTCCGATAAAGCTCTCTACGTTTCAAAAGAAACGGGTCGAAACCGGGTAACGAACTATACGTCTAAGATGGACGAAGAAGGCTATAATCCGGCCGACTCCGCAAGTGATGATTCTGACGCAGTTGCAGTGGCGCCATCCAGGGAAAGCACACCGGTACAAGCGAAACCGTCGGTCCCAATTCTCGCACTACGTACATCAGAACCTGCTAAATCAGAAGATACACCTGAGACTCAGAAAAACGAACCGGTAGCAAATAAATCGCCATCAGTAGCAGAGCCCAAAGGCGAAAACGCTGTAGTTCCGTTATTTGCGAACACAGCCAAATCTCCTGTTTTGAAGCAATCAATCTTGCAGTCTACCGAATCCGCTACCAGCGAGAACGTCGAAGATACAGATGCATCCGACGGCTCGTCACTACGATTAGACCGAAGCCTGCTGCTCGACAGACTGGAACAATCGGTACAGTCTGCAAGTAGAAATAATCACCATGTAAGTGTGTTTCTTATTACCATTGAAGCACTGCACCGAATAAACGATATACTCGGTTTTACCGTCAGTGAGAAACTGTATCGAAGAATTGCCAGACGCCTAAAGACAACCCTTAAGGAAGAAGCCGGATCAATAGTCGGCTCTGGTGATCAAAGTATCTCTATTAGCCGCTACGGTGATATCGAAATATGTCTCGCTCTGCACAAGATAAATGACATCGCAGACATCGAAATTGTACACCAGAAAATTCTGGAAGCATTTGACCGAACCATTGCTGTCGACGGACACGAAATTTATACCGCTCTGGACATCGGCATTAGTACTTATCCCGAACATGGCGATAATGCAGATAAACTTATTCGCAGTGCCAGCATTGCAATGCGGGAAGCGATAGATATAGAAGGTCAGAATAATATTTGTCACTTCGAGGAAAAACTGGATACCACCTCAAGAAGATATATTCGTCTTGAAACCGCGCTTCATCAAGCCTTACACCGCAATGAGTTGTTTGTTGTTTATCAGCCAAAAGTCGATATAAAAACCGGTGACATCATTGGCATGGAAGGGCTCATCCGATGGCGTCATCCGGAGATGGGTATTATCACTCCGGGTGAATTCATACCAGTGGCCGAAACAACAGGCCTCATCAATGACATCAGTGCCTGGGTAACACGAGTTGTATGTGCACAGATCTCCATGTGGCGCGATGCAGGACATCTCGATCTGACAGTCTCAGTCAATATTTCCCCCGCTGAGATGAACAATGAATATCTCGCGCAAAACATCCTCGCCTCAATCAATGAGTTTGGCATTCCAGCAAATTCACTTGAAGTTGAAATCACTGAATCCATGGCGATGCGTGATATGGACAAGGCTGTGCGCACTCTTGAAAAACTGGCAAACGCCGGTGTAGAAATCTCTATCGATGACTTCGGTACCGGATACGCCTCTCTAAGCTACCTGAAGCAGTTCCCGATCGGTAAAGTAAAGATTGATCGACTGTTTGTTTCAGATTTTTCTAAAAACTCATCTGATGCACGTATTGTCAGCGGCGTAATCGCAATGTCCCACAGCCTTGGTATGACAGTAATTTGTGAAGGCGTTGAAGAAGTTGAACAACTCCGCTTTCTGCAAGATAATCACTGTGATCAGGTACAGGGCAACTTGCTGAGCCTGCCACTGCAGAGACAGGAAGCGACTAACCTGCTTGCCAATCCACGACGGGTTCGCCGCCTTGTAACTGAATACAAAGTATCAGAGCTTGGATTATCTTCAATTTTTAACGACAGTAATCCGGCTGAAGTGTCTGGTCTGTTGAATGAATTTCCTGACTCGGCGGACGATGATTCAAACTACGAAGACAAAGCAGCCACAAACTAACGCACTGTTTGGCTGAGTCCACGTTTTAAGTATACTGTTGGTTTTAGCAGATCTAACATGCTTCGGCGCACTTTCAGATTTCTCGTCAAATTTCTGGCCCAATTCATAGCAAAGAACAAACTAGTTACTCTGCTGCTTTTGGGCAATGTCTGCCTTTTTGTGGCATGTATGACCCTGCTTTCAGATCTAAAAGCAACCTACAAAGACTACCGCCACTACAGAGCACTGCCTATAGGCACCAGTTTAGCAACTGATGCAAGCCCGACAGAAAAATCTGTTGTGCTTTTCGGTGACTCACGCATTGAGATCTGGTACCCATTCCCTTATTCCGACAAATACACTTTTATCAATGCCGGTGTCACAGGTGAAACCACATCTGAAATGCAGCGGCGCTTTGAACACGATGTTGTCAGACTGCAACCCGACTTTGTATTAATTCAGGCCGGTGTAAATGATCTCACTGCTGCCGTCACCAAAGGCATTGAGCAGCCACAACTGCTAATTGACACAATGCATAAAAACTTACAGTTCTTCATTGAAACACTGGAAGCGAAAAATATAGACGTCATAGTATCGTCCATACTGCCGAACAAACACCTGGGCTTTATGCGCAAGCAATTCTGGCACGACACCTTAAGCCAACAAGTCAGTGATGCTAACATCAAGCTCAAAGCAACTACCCTGTCCCTTGGAGCTGACTGGCTGGATCTCGATCCGTTATACCTTGATGATAATGGTGATCCTATCAACAGGCTTTTTTCTGATACGCTTCATATCAACCACAGAGGTTACAAAGTACTCAACAAACATCTGAAAAAGTATATAGACAACCTTTGAGCAAGGTTTTGCTGTTATCTGGTGTTAGTAAAGACTCCTAAGCATTAACATCAACCACAACGCGACCTTTCACCTGCCCCTTAAGGATAGCCTTTCCCAGCTCCGGCAAATCAGAGAGAGTCGCTGGCTGTATCATCTCTTCGAGTTTATTCATCGGTAAGTCACCGGCAATACGTTCCCAGGCAAGCACTCTGTTTTCGTAGGGCTGCATGACCGAATCAATCCCCAGCAAATTTACTCCACGTAACAGAAACGGAATAACAGTTGCTGGCAGGTCAGCACCACCGGCCAGGCCAATAGCCGCTGCTGAACTTCCGTATTTAAGTTGTCCCAACACCCTCGCGAGCATTGCACCGCCCACCGCGTCTATACAACCAGCCCACGACTCAGATTCCAGTGGACGCTTTGTGGTTTCATTTATATCGTCGCGTGCAACAATTTGGCTGGCTCCGAGTGAGGTCAGATAGTCTGATGCTTCAGGTCGTCCGGTGACGGCAGCGACTTTATAACCCAGATTGCTGAGGATAGCTGTTGCAACAGAACCGACTCCCCCGGCAGCACCGGTAACGAGTACCGGGGTATCATCAGCTGCATGTTCTTGCAATCCATGTTTCTCCAGTGCCAGAACAGCAAGCATCGCTGTAAGACCGGCAGTTCCGATCGCCATCGACTGTTTTGTCGTCAAACCATTTGGCAGCGGCACGAGCCAGTCTGCGTTTACACGCGCTTTCTGTGCATAACCGCCCCAATGCGCCTCACCGACACGCCATCCGGTAAGCACGACTTTATCTCCAGCCTTGTAGCGATTGTCTTCAGATGATTCGACAGTACCGGCAAAGTCTATCCCGGGTACGTGAGGGTATTCACGCACCAGTCCGCCACCGGGGCCAATGCACAATCCATCTTTGTAGTTGACCGTGGAGTATTCTACGGCAACAGTGACGTTACCTTCCGGCAGTTGGTCGAGCTCGATTGACTGCACAGATGCGGTAGTTTTTTTATCTTCGTCACGTGTGACAAGCAGCGCATTAAACATGGGAATTCCAGAGCAAATAGGTCAAACTCATTAAAACAGTACCTCCTGTGCTTTTCAACAAGCAATCACCTGCGGTTACTGAAATAGTCGCAAACGAAAATACCCACTACCGAGAAAGAGCTGTGACCGAAATAAATATTAGGACCACCACCCTCGCGGACGCCGACACCATCAGTGAATTCAATCAATTGATGGCGATGGAAACAGAAAATAAAAAACTACCAGACGAAGTGATTGACAGCGGAGTTAGAAGATTAATGCAGCAACCCGAGTACGGTTTTTATCTGGTTGCAGAAATTGAAAATCGAACGGTTGGCACCTGCATGATCACCAAAGAGTGGAGCGACTGGCGTGATGGTCTGTTCTGGTGGGTGCAAAGTGTCTATGTCAAAAAGGACTTTCGCAAACAGGGCGTCTATACCGCTATGTATTCCAAAATACAATCACTCGCCGCAACAGAGCCAGATGTCTACGGCTTCAGACTCTATGTGGAAAAAGATAATGTTATTGCACAAAAAACTTATGAGTCACTGGGCATGAAAGCAACAGACTATTTGTTGTTTGAGGCCGTCTAACAGTTAGTTGGTGCCGTGGTGTCACCAGAGATATAACAAAACTATTAAGCACGGGCGAGTGATTTGCGGATATAAATTTCACGCAACCTGGGAGCCAGAGATCCTGGCTTGCCATCACCAATCGATGTACCATCAATATTCACAACCGGCCATACAAACGTTGAAGCACTGGTTATAAACGCTTCACGAGCATTCATCGCTTCATCGAGTGTAAACGCGCGTTCCTCAAAGACAATATTTTCTTTCTCTACCACTTCAAGCACCGACGCACGCGTAATGCCATGTAGAATTTCATTGCCGAGATGGCGAGTAATCAACTTGCCTTGTGAATCAACAATAAACGCGTTATTCGAACTGCCTTCCGTCACATAACCATCTTCAATCATCCATGCATCAGCAACCCCTGCATCAACTGCCGCCTGTTTAGCCAAGACCTGCGCCAGTAATCCAACCGTTTTTATGTCGCGGCGTTTCCAGCGAATATCAGCCACTGTGATTACACTGATGCCTTTTTGTGCCTGCGGTGCATTTGTTATGTCTTTAGACTGACTAAACATCACGATTGACGGCTTGGCATTAGCCGGAAACGGAAAATCTCTGTCAGCACTGCCGCGTGTCACCTGTAAGTAGACCATGCCTTCTACCAGATTGTTGCGTTCAATCAACTCATTCTGCACACGAACTATTTCGTCATCACTTATCGGGGAGGCCATCTTTAGCTCACTAAGCGATCGGTGCAGGCGCTTGATATGGGCATCGTTATCAATCAATTTTCCTGCAAGCACAGAGGACACTTCATAGACTGCATCTGCAAACAAAAAACCACGATCAAAAACAGATATTACTGCATTCTCCTCTGCTACAAATTCACCGTTCACATAGACAATTCTACTCATAATTATTTTCCATTAGTTCAGCCTTTAAAACGGGTTAGCCCCAAAGTGCGGCAAGTGGCGGTGCAACTGAATAATTGCTGTAGTCAAGCGCATGCTGCCGGTCTTTGCCAAGCAGCAACGGACCATCAAGATCAACCACGGAAGCGTCACCGGTCAACAGCGTTGCCGGCGCCATGGCAAGTGATGTGGCAACCATGCACCCAACCATTATTTCAAACCCGTACTCAGAAGCTGCCTGCTGCAGCGCGAGCGCTTCTGTCAGACCACCTGTTTTATCCAGCTTGATATTAATCATGTCATATCGACCTGCAAGCCGCGCAAGCGTTGAAACATCGTGGCAAGACTCATCTGCACAGATAGTCACGGGCCGTTCTACTGATAAGAGTGCCGCATCATCCCCTGCAGGAAGGGGCTGTTCAATCATACTAACCCCAAGATCATGCAGCCTGGGTACCATGGACTCATAATCTGCAATACTCCAACCTTCGTTTGCATCAACTATGATCTTGCTGTTTGGTGCACCACTTCTAACTGCTGCAACCCGCTCTACATCACCCTCACCAGCAAGCTTTAACTTAAGCAGCGGTCGATCGCTGTATTTTTTTGCAGCTTCATACATACACTCAGGTGTATCAAGTGAAAGCGTATAAGCAGTGATTACACTCTCGGGCTTTTCAATTCCAGCAAGCTCCCAGACTCTTTTCCCGGTCTGTCTGGCCTGCAGATCCCAAAGCGCACAGTCCATCGCGTTACGGGCAGCGCCCGCCGGAAGTGCGGTTTGCAACAGTGCTTTAACTTCAGCACAGTCACAAACAGATTCAATCAACGACCGTTGGGAGCTAACTTGTGCGATAACACTTTCAATTGTCTCACCATAACGGGCATACGGAACACACTCGCCGTGACCAGCGATCCCGTCATCGCAAACAATACTTACTTTCACTACTGCAGCGTGGGTTTTGGTACCACGTGAAATAGTAAACGAACCGTCAATCGGCCAGGACTCGCGATCTGCCTTTATCGATCTCAATTTTTCTAACTCGGATTCTAACTCAGGTTTATACTTAAGCGTGTGAGTTTAAATCATCACATCAAGCAGTTTATCAACACCCATTCGGAACGGATCAACAGCTGGCAACTCATGAGTTGACTCGAGCTCATCCAGCAGCTTTTTAGCATCTGATTCGCTAAGCGCTTTAGTGTTAATGGAAAGCCCGGCAAACTTCGCATTCGGATTAGTCAGACGTGCTGCTCCTAAAGCCGATTGCATGCAATGTGAAATTGATGGCAGCGGATACTCAGGCACTCCGCGCATATGTTTGCGCGTAGGCTCATGACACAGCACCAGATAGTCTGGCTGCGCACCGTGAATCAATCCGAGTGTCACACCTGCGAAAGACGGATGAAAAAGAGAGCCCTGACCTTCGATCACATCCCAGTGATCATCATCTGCCGCTGGTGACAGCGCTTCTGTTGCACCTGAAATAAAATCGGACACCACAGCATCTACTGACACTCCCTCACCACATATCAAAATACCGGTCTGACCGGTGGCACGAAAGTCTGCCTTCTGTCCCCTTTCATGCAGGCCTTTTTCGATTGCCAGTGCGGTGTACATTTTCCCGCACGAACAATCAGTACCGACCGGTAAAACTCTTTTACCACTTCGCGGCTTACCATTGCCGACTGCAAATTCCTCCGTCGGATGCCGCACATCATGCAGGGTTCTTCCGAGTTGTGCGGCCTTGTCTGCAAGCACTGTCACATCCGATAATCGGTTGTGCAATCCGGCGGCAATATCGAGTCCCTGGTCAAGCGCCGCCGATAAGATCTCTATCCAGTGAGGCGAGATTACACCACCGCGGTTAGCCACACCGATAACCAGCGTTTTAGCACCCGCTCCGGCCGCTTCCGCCAGAGTCATATCGGTCAGACCACAGTCCGCGTTGCAGTCTTCAAGCCTCAGTTGCCCGACACAATTGTCCGGCCTCCAGTCGACGATACCCTGCGCTACTTTGGCGGCCAGTGGATCGACCGCATCTCCGAGAAACAACAAATAGGGTGATTGAATACTCATGGTGCCTCGCTATTAGACCGCTACCAAAAAGCGCCGCTCAAATTGGGTGCTCAGGATATGGTACGGTGCCTGCAGTCAACGAACGGTCGGTACACAACATGTGTCTCCGCTCTCTTAAGTTTACTCTGTTCGACTAAATCGGTCGATCTGGGTGGAATATGCACCCGTGAGCGGCACGCTGATGAGAACTAATTAGCAAACACCGGTACGTTCGCTCTAACCGTTACAGTACACTATTGATCGCGAACCTCCGAACCACCAGAACCTAACTCACACTTATGCCAGATCAGCCACGCCGCCGCAGACGGAGCAAAACCCTGCCGGCAAATGCCCCGGAGGTCGCATCACCCTGTGTCAGTGTTTGCGAGATGGATCAAAATACCGGGCTTTGCAGCGGCTGCTATCGAACTTTGGAAGAAATCGCCACATGGTCGAGAATACCTAACCAGAAGCGTTGGGAGATAGTCCAGTCACTTCGCGACCGACGTGCTGAAATGAAAAAGCTGGCGGATGATAAGCCCTGAAATACAGCATAAAAACCCACAGGAGTGAATATCAGGCACCAAGATTTTGTGTTCTATAAGGGTTAGCCGGATAGGTGCCGAGTATTTTCAACTTGGTTGAATAGAACTGCAGCTCCTGAAAAGCAGTGTCAACCAGTTTGTCCGAAGGATGGCCTTCAATCTCTGCATAAAACTGTGCGACCTGAAAGCGTTCATCGACGATGTAACTTTCGAGCTTGGTGATATTGATACCACAAGTCGCAAAGCCACCGAGCGATTTATACAATGCCGCCGGAACACTTCGCACCTTAAAAGCAAAGCTTGTCATGCACGGGCCGTCAGCCGGATCCGGTTCTCGGCGAGTTGCAGACAATACGATAAATCGGGTTGTGTTACCTAACCTGTCTTCCACCCTTTCACGCAATACATCAAGACCATAAATTTCTGCTGCCAGCGAGGACGCAATGGAACCCTGGGTTGGATCATTCAGCTCTTTAATCTCTTTTGCGGAGCCGGCTGTATCACTCGAAGCAACCGGCTTGGCTTTAAGTTCTTCAAAAAGTGACAGGCACTGTGCAAGACCTTGCGGATGCGAGCGAATGTGAGTGAGCTGGTTCAACGTAGCACCGGGAACACCCAGTAAGCAATGCTTCACCGATTGATAGTGTTCGTCAATAATGTACAGGGTGGAATCGGGAATCAGATGGTGAATATCCGAGACACGACCACCGAGGGAGTTTTCAATCGGGATCATTGCAAGATTTGCTTCGCGATTTTCAACCGCTGCAAACGCCGATGTGAAGGACTCACAGGCAACCGGCTCAAGGTCAGGATAGGCAGTCTTGCAGGCAAGATGCGAGTAAGCACCTGGTTCGCCCTGATAGGCTATTTTGTTTTTATAGTCGGACATAGCCAGTAGTTTAGTTATTTCTCTATCCTACAGCAATCGTTCCGTCCATAATCAACCCAGCAGCCAACAACGAGGCATGACTGCAACACACAACAACTGCAAATGAAAGGTTGCGTGGAGGAACTTGCCTAGAAGTCGAGGTCGCTGGAGTCGCAAATAAACTGAACCAACGGCTTTGTTGACGCGAACAATGCCGCTGACTTTTTAACGAAATCCTTGTCTGTGACAAGCGTCGACTTAAGGTTTTGAATAGCGATAAAATCTTTCCGCTTCAAGTCTTCAACCAGGGGGTGCTCGGGGTCATAGCCTCTCGGTGCCCTTTTTAACGATTCCCCATGCAGCTCGAATCCCTTTTCATACAGTTGCCTGGTTAATTTTTTCCAGCCAGGCTGATTTTCATCCATATGCAATCGTACATTGTTGATGGTTGCTGTATCAGGACGCCAGATACCAGCGCCTACAAAGACCTCGTTATTTTCAATGTGCAGGTAAAACCCAGGCGCGTGAACATCTTTACCCGCACTATGTCGAAATTGAATGCCAATATTTGTTTTATATGGTGTTTTATCTTTCCCAAAACGAACATCACGGTATATTCGCATTAGAGAACCACCAACCTTTTTCGGGCTTGCGATAAAGTGCGGTGATATTTTTTTAAGATACGGCGCCATCGCCTCTATATAGGCAAGCGACGGCTCACGTATATATTCTTCATAGTGATGCTTGTTGGCCTCGAACCAGTCGCGGTTATTGTTTTTTTCAATATCCCGCAAAAATTTAAATGTCTTATTGGTAAACATCTATTAATCCAATTCGGCAGACTGATACCCCGGATTCCACACGCCGACTTGCGTATCACGCGCATGGCGTTCTGCCTGACGATAACTCTGAGGATCCACAACAAGTCTTTCAATACCTTGAAGTCTGGAATATCCATGATAAACACTAACCAGATTTATATTGCGATCATCCGGAAAAACGAGACAGTGTAACAAATCGTCCAGCCGCATGCATTCAGCGGTGACTAGCTGCATATTCAATTGACTATGTAACCAGAGACGTGCCTGATGGCCGATCGGATCATCGGGTGCAGGCGATTCAATTCCAGCCAATTGAATTGAGATGCGCTCCCCGTCTGGTAAAAGCATCTGTATTGAATCACCACTAACTACACTCACCACACGACCAATTATAGAAAATAATTTATCATCGGCTTCTTCAGCAGCAAGTGCGATCGTATTTGCAGCAAGCAAGTCCAATGCAATAAATGCTACAAAGCACAATCGCGCAATACCTGGCTTCACAATTCCTTTATCTGCATTGCGCTTTTTCATTCCAACTCTGTTCCCTGAATACCATTCCCTGGCATACCACTTTCCGCCTTAACGACTCCCAGACCCTGGCAGCCCTATTTAAATATCGGGCTGATCCAGCGCTATATCTTAAGCATACAGGAAGCACAGAACAAATATATAATAGACAACTATGGAGAATTATTCTTCTATCGACAAAATCAGATTTACCTGAGACCCACGCACAATGCACCAACTCTTGCTCAACCGGGACATCTATACAGAATTTGTACAAAGCAAAATTCCGGCAGCAAGAAAATTCCTGTGGCTGATAACTGCAGACATTAAAGATCTCCACGTGGAAACCGATAGCGGATTCGAACCATTCCTGGGAGTACTGGCAGAACTTGTTGAACGAGGTGTAGCGGTCAGACTAATGCACGCTAAAGAACCTGGCCCCAGATTTCGTGAAGATTTCGACAACTACGATAGCCTGATCAACAACGAGCTCTTTGAACGGGTGCTGTGTCCGCGAATTCATACCAAAGCAATTGTTATCGATGCAAATCTTGCGTTTGTTGGATCAGCAAATTTGACTGGCGCCGGACTTGGCGCTAAAAACGAAAACCGCAGGAATTTTGAAGCGGGCTTTGTCTTTGATGACAGCACTCACATAGAGCAGCTCATGGAATGGATAGACTATCTTTACCTCGGTGAGCATTGTCACGATTGTCAACGTCGCGAGTTTTGCCCTGATCCGATTATAGATCGAGTGTAAGTTTTCATAACCACACCCCCGTTAGTTGGCATTTGAAATACCAACCTTCAGGCTAGCCACCTATTAATCAGAACTGTCCTGGTCCTGTTGCAACACCTTCTCGAGAAGTTCATTCTGCGTTTTTAAGCGAAGATCAATTCGTTCCATTGTCCTTTGCAATCGCATAAAGTCATCAGAGTAACGAGTCTCCTGCGCGACCTCGTCAACTTTCGCTCTAACCTGCTGCGCATACTGCCCTATCAATGGCAAATCTATAAAAATCTTCAGCACCCAGATGGCCAGCGCTACGATTACAGTTGCACCAAATACAGCACCGAGACCCCGCGCCAATCCGACCACTATGTTGCGCCACACTATATGCCACGGCGAATGCAGGTAGCGCATGAAGTCTTCAAGCTCAGAACTGACAAGCCGGCGCCTGGCCATCTTTCTCACATGCAAATCATCCGGATCTTCGCGAGGCAAGCGATCCGTAACAGATTCTCGGCGTGATTGGATTGTGCGTCGTCTGACCATCCGATGGTCATTGCACAGTTCACACCACAACTGTCAAAAAACACAGTCCAGTGCGTCAAGAATCAGATGGATTCCAACACCGATCAAAAACAACTGAACTTTATGCCGCCATGACGGCCAGTCAGCGGAATTTAACCATTGTTTTTGTGTTGGCCATCTTACTGTTGTTTCGGGATTCGCAGCTTGCGCAGGCCAATAAATAGTCAACAATAGTGCAGCGGCAAAAATCACCATGGCGACCGGACTGTGGAGCGGGTGGAATCCGATACTACATCGACCGGGATCGTAGATTGGATCAGCCAACAAGTGGTCAACATCAATCACCATACCCGTTAGCATCCAAAGCCAGCAGCTGCGCCATAATTTTCGCCAGAAAATGACAGTAACAGCCAGAGGTATGGCGAAATGCAGTACGATATGCAGCAATATTGATCCCGGGAGCTAAGTACACAATTAAGTTGTTAACGCAGCGAGTATAAATAAAGATCGGAGCTCATAGTTACTTTATACTGGAATCAGGTAACTACTAAGTTAAGACAGACCTATGGCACTGCCCCTACCTCTACAAGGTAAACTCGATTTTCCAGTCATCGCAGCCCCGATGTTTCTGGTATCGGGACCGGACCTGGTTTGTGCCTGCTGCCTCAATGGGGTCGCAGGTACGTTTCCGGCTCTAAACCAGCGCACGACACAAGGCTACAGCGATTGGCTAACACAGATCGAAGCAAAACTCGAAGGCACATCACATGCACCATTCGGCATCAATCTGATTGTTCATAAAACCAATCCTCGGCTTGAAGCTGACTTAAAAATTACTGTTGAACACAGAGTACCTTTTGTAATCACATCTTTAGGAGCTGTATCAGACGTTGTCGATGCAGTGCATAGTTACGGCGGCCTGGTATTCCACGATGTAACTAACATGCGACACGCAGAGAAAGCCATTGAAGCGGGTGTTGACGGATTGATACTGGTGTCTGCAGGAGCTGGAGGTCATGCCGGTACACTCCATCCGTTTGCTTTCATAAAAGAAATAAAAAACGCCTTTGACACCTGCGTTATCCAATCGGGCGCCATCTCGACCGGCGAACAAGTTCTTGCTGCGCGCGCAGCAGGTGCAGATATCGCCTATGTCGGCACTCGATTTATCGCCACTAAAGAAAGTATGGCCGATAAGGACTACAAAGACATGCTTGTCAGTGCCAGAGCCGAAGATATCGTCTACACACCGAAAGTATCCGGTATACCGGCTAACTTTCTACGCCAGAGCCTGGAACAAAACGGTATTTCGCCAGACTCAATCGACAGTCCGGATATCGACCTCGGCAAAGAGTTGATAGACGAAGCAAAGGCCTGGAAAACAATCTGGTCCGCCGGGCATGGTGCTGGAAATATCAACGACATTCCAGCGACTGCAGAACTCTGCGATACACTTAAAAAAGAGTACTACGAACAGCTACAGGCGCTTAACACCTACAATAACACCTGAGCCTGACACTAAACCAATTTATCCACGGTAACTCACTATGTCACTGCTGAAAAACGATGTTCAGAATGCAACTTGCACATTGCAACTCAACCGACCCGATAAACTCAATGCTCTTAACCGTGAAATGTATGCGCTATTGACGGAGGGTATTGAGGGTGCAAATAGCGACGACTCCGTCAAAGCTATAGTTATCAAAGGCACGCCAGATATATTCACTGCCGGTAACGACCTTGCAGACTTTGCAGCTTCAGTACGCGATGGCGGGACCTTCGACGCTCCATTTTCATTGATGCGCGCAATACTGAATTGTGAGAAACCACTTATCGCATCTGTTGACGGCCCGGCTATTGGCATCGGTACAACAATGCTTTTTCACTGCGACCTCGTCTACGCAAGCCCAGGTGCCAGATTCCAGACACCATTTACCGACCTCGGCGTTTGCCCCGAGTTCGCTTCATCTGAAACTTTCCCGTCTGTACTCGGCAGCCACAAAGCGGCACAGATGCTGTTGCTGGGTGAACCCATGTCCGCTGAAGATGGTGAGCGCTTTGGCCTTGTCAATAAAATCATCGAAAGCGACATGTTAGATGAAACCGTAAGTGCTGTTGCTGCAAAGCTCGCAGCAAAGCCAGATGACTCCCTGCGGACATCGCGAAAATTACTCAATGCTCGCAACAAAAACTATCAGGAAATAATTGACCGCGAAGCGGAACAGTTTGGCAGACTGATGGGGTCTGATGAATTTAAGCAAAAGCTCGAGAACTTTCTCAATAAAAAATAATCTGTTCGAACTATCAGCGCAATCACAGCCAGGCTTAATCAACACCGCTTGATCATTTAAGAAACACCCGGGCATTCACTCTGAATTATTATCAGACCGCTTGCACACAGTAATCGGAGCATACCGCCATGCAATTTGAACATTCAGAAAAGACCAAAGACCTGATTTCCAAAGTCGATCACTTTCTGACAGAACATGTTTATCCGGTAGAAAAAGAAATACAGGCAAGTATCGACAATGCAGAAAATCGTTGGTCAATACCGCCACTGCTCGAAGAACTGAAAGCTCGTGCGAAGGTAGAAGGCTTGTGGAATTTCTTTTTACCGGAATCGACCTCAGTAGATTCAGAGCACAAGGGATTTGGCCTTAACAACCTGGAATACGCACCACTGTGCGAATTAATGGGCAGATCAAGATTTGCAGGAGAAATATTTAACTGCAGCGCTCCCGACACGGGCAATATGGAAGTCCTCGCACGTTACGGCACACCGGAACAAAAGAACGCCTGGCTTACTCCTCTGCTTGAAGGGAAAATTCGCTCGGCATTCGCTATGACAGAACCCGCAGTTGCCTCGAGTGACGCCACCAATATTCAAACAAGCATCACACTCGACGGTAACGAGTATCTGATTAACGGCCACAAATGGTACATCTCCGGAGCCTGCGATCCACGCTGCGAAATTCTTATACTAATGGGCAAAACAGATCCGGACAATCCGGATCGCCACAAGCAACAGTCAATGATACTGGTGCCGATGAATACACCTGGTGTAAAAGTTATCAGACCAATGCAGGTATTCGGCAACGACGATGCACCGGAAGGCCATGCAGAGATTGTTTTTGAAAACGTTCGAGTTCCACCTTCCAATCTGCTACTGGGTGAAGGCCGGGGTTTTGAGATCGCGCAGGGTCGTCTGGGGCCTGGCCGTATTCACCACTGCATGCGCTTGATCGGTCGTGCACAACGGGTATTGGAAATCATGTGTGAACGCGCTGAATCAAGAGTAGCATTCGGTCGCAAGCTCAGTGAACAGGGAAAAATTCGGGAAGACATAGCACTTTCTGCATGCGAGATAGAACAGGCCAGACTGCTAACATTGATGGCGGCAGACACAATGGACAAGCAGGGCAACAAAGGTGCTAAAGAACTGATTGCGATGATTAAAATTGTTGCTCCTAACATGGCATGTGCGGTGACAGACAGAGCAATTCAGATGCACGGTGCTGCCGGCGTCAGCCAGGACACCATACTGGCAGACAGTTACCTGTATGCTCGCATTGTCAGAATTGTCGATGGTCCTGATCAGGTACACATCAACCAGCTTGGAAGAAATCTGATCAAACGTTTAGCCGAAAAAGGTTAAAGCCCATGGCAGCAGACGGTATACACACGATCGATACAGGTAAGCTGTGCGACTATCTGCAATCGACACTAGACTGGTTCAAAGGACCTCTGACAGCAGATAAATTCACCGGCGGACAATCCAATCCAACATTTAAAATCGAATCTGCTTCAGGAACCTATGTACTGCGCAAGCAACCGCCAGGTAAATTGCTAAAATCAGCGCATGCTGTAGACCGGGAGTTCAAGGTCATGAGCGCACTGGCAGATACCAATGTTCCGGTTCCGGTAATGCATCACTTGTGTGAAGACCCGTCTGTCATCGGCTCAATGTTCTTCCTGATGCAATACATACACGGACGCACACACTGGGACTGCGCGCTACCCGGTGTCGACAATGAAGAGCGGCAACAAACCTATGATGAAATCAACCGCGTACTAGCGTCACTTCATGACGTTGACATAGACGCTATTGGCTTAAGCGACTACGGTCGTCCGGGAAACTACTACGCCAGACAGCTAAACCGCTGGACAGAACAATATCGCGCCACTGTTTTTGAACCAATTACAGATATGGACTATATGATCGCCTGGTTGCAGGAACACTTACCACCGGATGATGGCAGGGTCTCTCTGGTACACGGTGATTTTCGCCTCGATAATCTTCGCTACCACAAAACTGATGCGCAGGTGAACGCCGTTCTTGACTGGGAATTATCAACCCTCGGCCACCCGTTTACCGATCTCGCCAACCATTGTATGCAACAGCGGCTACCTGTAACAGAGGGGCACTTGTCGGGCTTGTCCGGTATCAATTTACAAGAGATTGGCATACCCACCGAGCAGGAATTTATACAACGCTATTGCGAACGACGTGGTATTGATAAAATCGAACACTGGAATTTTTATCTGTCTTTTAGTTTTTTTCGCCTTGCAGCGATTTTACAGGGAGTCGCTAAACGTGGTCGTGAAGGCAATGCTTCCAGCAAGCTAGCACTCGGACTACATGAACGCGTCGCACCGCTGGCCGCAATGGCAAAATCTGTCGCGCTTGAATAAGCTCTTCAGGTATTAATCCTGCGCTCAATAACACAGAATTGCTACGTCTTCTGAATAATAAAGCAGGTATGCAACTCCGGATACTGATCGTACTCAACGTGCCTGCAAATACAGCTGGAACTCATGCACAACTTCAGAATCTCGCATACCCCAAGAGTTGAGTAGTACATCTTCACTCCCATAGAGTCGTCTAAGTGCTCGCTGTGTTCATTTGTGCCACCACTGGAGAAAATGAAGACTCCATCAGTATTTAGGCTGGCAATAAGTTTAGTTAGAACATACGCCTGGCTTTCAAGCGGCACATGCCAAATGCTATCCCAGGCTGTGATGAAGTCGTATTTCCCCGAGACATTCCACTCACAGATATCCTGATGGTAAAACGTTATTTCAGGATGCCTTGTTCGCGCCAGCTTTATCATCTCGAGTGAAACATCGACTCCTTCCGGACTGAAACCATTATCACAAAGCAGATCGATAAAGCGCCCCGTACAACCACATCCAACATCAAGTGCCTTACCCCTATTTTTCACGAATGCAATTGCTCGCTTATGTGCAGCTACTCCATTGCAAAGACTAAAGTCATCACCCACCCAACGATCAGTGATCTGATCATAAGCATTGCCAATATCTTTCGGATTCATTCTCTGATTCAAAGGCTGCAGAAAAGCTTCTGCTATACAACAGTTTTTGCGTATACAATAGTATTCGTTAAATCACCGGCTGGCAGGCGTCTTTCATTTACCAGTTCCGCTTCAAATAGATAGCCGCATCGTACCGCCACAGCACGGCTTTTAGCGTTACTTTTGGCAGATCTGATTTCAAGGCGCTTTGCTCGCAGATCGCTGAATGCATATTCTTCCAGCAATTTAACCGCCTCAACCGCATAGCCCTTCCCGGTTTCAGTTTTCCTGATCCAGTAACCCAATTCAAAAAACGGTACATTGATATCCCTGATGAGCAATCCAATTGCTCCAATTAACTTCGAGTTTTTAGCATTCAGAATATAGAACCTGACTTCATTTCGAAATTCATTGTGATTCTCTGTGGCCGTCTGCATATTTTTTTCAGGATTCTGCAAAGACTCCTGTACCCATGTGAGGTACTCGCTTAGCTCAGTCTCGCTTTCTTTGATAGCGTATTGAGCATCCGCCACAAGATCCATTGATGGTGCTACCAGCCTGATTCTTTCAGATTCCATCAAGTTGATTTTCTCACAGCATAGTATGGACAAACTAAAAACGGGGATCTTTTGATCCCCGCGCATGTGCACAATACTAACTTTGTATTACCGATCTATTACCGATCTCAGGTCATCACTGGCCCAATATACGACCATCTTTAACGACAGCGACTGGGTGCTTCTTGATCATATAATCCATTAGCGCCTCTTCCAGCGGTCGACCATAGTCGTAAGGTTCTTGCGCATCTTTTTCAAAAATCTCATACCCATCACCCCCGGTACGCATGAAATTGTTGGTCGCAACAGTATACATTTTACCTTCGTCAATCGGAGCGTATCCACCACTGCTATCACCAACTTCAACACGCTTAAGTCGCGAGCCGGGCGCAGACGTTGAATCAAATTCGTAACGCAGGCCCGATACCTGTGGGAAGCGACCAGTGCCACCCTTGCCCCCAACACGACCTACACCATGCTCAAGCGATGCGGCTATTTGTGCGCCGGTAAGCTTTAGTGTTGCAACGGTATTGCCAAAAGGCAGAACAGTTAACACCTCCCCGACCGTTACCTCGCCTTCATCGATGTCTGCACGAATCCCTCCGCCATTGGTAATGGCAATGTCACTACCTGTTTCATCACGCATTGCATCGGTTAGCAGATTCCCTATCAGACACTCACCTGCTCGACAGGTTTTGTTTGTCATTAATTGATTGCTGACAACAGCGGTGCCGTCTTCCAATGCAACGACGGTATTTCTTAGTTCCTCAATCGGCCTGGCCAGCTCGTCCACCATAGCCTGCACTGCGGGATCAGGCTTGATGTGCTTACTGAGTAGAATCAAGTCACCACGAGCGCGAGTCACCAGACCGTCATCATCAAAGCGCAGGTTTAATCGACCGAGATAACGGTCCCGATCACCAGCTTGCACAATATAGACAGGATCTCCGTCGGCGTTTTCTACTTCCAGCGGGTATTCGGTATCTCCACCTTCTTTAAAAATACTGCTTATAACCGTGTGGCTGTGACCACCAACAATGACATCGATGTCTGTTGTATTGGCAGCGACTTCTTTATCGAGACCCAGACCAATGTGGGTGATCAGAATAATTTTATTAACACCATCCGCTTTCAGTTTTGCCGTTTCACGATTAACCGCTGTCGCGTAGTTGGCCGACCAGGTGATCTGATCTTTATTTGAAAAGTTAATGGTAATTTCCGGCGTCTCTGCAGTGACAAGACCAATGACTCCCACTTTTTCGCCACCCACATCCAGGACGGCTGAGCCGGGTACAGCACTTGCCAGCGTTTCCAAAGTACCAAAGTCGGTATTGGCCGAAAGCACCGGAAAATCCACACCGGTGACAAAACGTTCGAGCACTTCAAGACCGTTATCAAATTCATGGTTGCCGAGCGCCATCGCATCGTATCCAAGTGCGTTCATGACTTTGACATTGTCTTCACCGGCGTAGTACTTGTGAAATAACGTGCCGGTGAATCGATCACCTGCATCCAGTAGCAGCGAGTTATCTACCTCCGCACGAATGTCTTTTACAACCGATGCCTGTCGGGCAGCGCCACCATCACCACTACGGCCCTGCGCTTCATGATGCGAGTGGGTATCGTTGGTATGCATGATAGTCATTCGGAATTCATCAGCATGGGCATTGACAGATAATGCACAGGCCGATGCGATACTTACTACAAGTACCGACCGGGATAAAGCCAGACGGGATAAGAAATTTACAACAGACATTATTCGCTCCAGGGTTGTCGCAGCCCGAGAGTGATAATCCGTTAAGGCAAATAGCCCCTTGAAGTCTGCGCTGCAGAAGTCTGGGTGGCTAAATTGCTGCGGCTTACTATTCAGGCGGCGTATTAATCTGCATAAGGAGTTTGCCATTATTTTCACCGCTAAACAGCTTATTTATTGCGGTAGGCAGGTCCTTAAAACCTGTTTCAATATCCATACGGTATTTTAGACGCCCGTCCATCATCCATTTTCCAAGATCCGACAATGCCTCACGGCTTTTATGGACGTAGTCCAATACCAGGAAGCCTTCAATAGACGCACGCTTGGAGATCAGCAACGGCAGGTTGTGGCAACCGGGGCTCTGCGATGTGGCGTAACCTGAAATATAACCGCACAATGCTATCCGCGCACCAACGTTTATCAGACCCAGTGCCATGTCGAAAACTCTGCCGCCGACATTTTCAAAAACTACATCTACCCCGTCGGGACATGCCTTTTGCAATTGCTGCCACACGTTAGCATCACGGTAGTTAACCGCGGTATCTATACCGAGTTCCTGTGTCAGCCAGAGACACTTTTCGTCAGAACCCGCCAGACCGACAACATTCATTCCTTTAACTTTGCCAATTTGACAAGCCACAGAACCAACCGCACCGGCTGCCGCTGTTACCAGCAGCGTTTCACCTTTTTCCGGTTTACCAATATCGAGCAGCCCGAAGTAGGCGGTGATTCCAGTCATACCCAACGGACCCATGTAAGCCGCAAGCGGCAAGCCGCTTTTTGCAGGCACCTGTGAGTAGCCGCGGCCGTCGGTGATGACATGAGTCTGCCAACCCGTCATCCCCTGCACGATATCGCCCTCCTGAAATGCCGGATTGCGACTCTTCACCACCACACCCATGCCGAGGCCTCGCATCACATCGCCAACTTCAACAGCTGGCAGGTAGGTGTCCATCTGTGCCCATAAGCGCTGAGTCGGATCGAGAGACAAATAAAACACCTCGACCATAAACTGTTCGTTTTGCAGCGGTC
>CAYPDN010000007.1:31469-33406 GCA_964409445.1 uncultured Granulosicoccaceae bacterium | reverse complement strand
ACACAGTACCTGGTTAGTGATGTCTACATCTACGTCAGGTGCTGGTTTTTATCATTACTTCAACAAATAGACTAATCAGCAAAAGAAAGGTCATGGTCACCACGATGCCGGCAACAATGAAGTGTATTGGTTTGCCGTGTTTAAAATCTCGTTCGCGATTTTTTGATGATTGAACGCCAAATGCCGCGGCAATTGCGCTCTTTAAGACATTGAAGAAGCCGGTGCCGTTTGGTGCTTTTTTTCCATCGTGATTTAGTGATTTTATGCCAGTGTTGCACTTATGCATTGTTGTCTGAGTCTTTCCCGACGATGGAAAATTTATCTTTCATTTTAAGCAAGTGTGGAACTGCGCGTCCCAGCTTTAATAAGCGCTCGATTTCCTGTGGTGATAGCTTTTGTAAGTCGTGTGACCAGCTTGAGACCAATTCCATCAGATCACACATTTGCTGCATGCGATCATGTGCGTGTTCTTCTGCAGTATCTACTGGTTCTTCCATAAGCGTTTGACGCAGCAGCGTGAGTGTCGGATCAAGTTCTCGTTTTCTTTTCTCTTCAACGAGAGTGAGTGCGATCTCGATAATGTCTTCGGGAGTAGAAAAGTACTCTCTCCGGTCGCCGGGTAAATGTTGCAATCGGACCAGTCTCCACGACTGGAGTTCTTTCAGGCCCATGCTGGTGTTGCTGCGAGAGATGCCGAGAGTTTCGGTAATTTGATCTGCGTTTAGTGGATCGCGGGACAGGAACAACAACGCGTATATCTGGCCGACTGTGCGATTTATGCCCCAGCGACTGCCCATTTCTCCAAAATGGAGAACGAACGCCTGTACGGAAGCGGTGAGCGTCATTGTTCATGCCTGTTTTTATTAAGTGGAATGGTGGTTCAGATTGCACTGATCCGGGTAGGTTATTATACCCTGCCAGCGTGATAACGGTTTCCACCGTTATTGAAAGCTGTTGCGGTAACCGAGATTTCAGCTATTTCGCGGGATTTTGCAAAACCTGACAACACAATGGCTTGAATCCTGATCCTTTTGCCCACAGGGTTGAGTAATATCAGGCGGAAATGCCTGTAACGGATGAATTATGAGAAATTTGCTCGCGACAATCTGTTTGGCGTTTAGTCTGGCTCTGACGTCACCGGCATCAGCTGAAAGCAGCCTTTCACGTCTGTTTGACAAAGATCTGCTGGCGGCAGCGGTTTCTGTTGCTGCCGAAACCGTCATTGCCGACTTGTTTGACGAAGGTGCCGGTAATGATGATTCTGTGGAAATTGAAGGCACGCCGTACGATCCGCTGGAAAAATATAACCGCATTATGTTTAAGTTCAACACGCGGCTGGATGAAAAGGCGTTAAAACCAATCGCCGAAACGTATGTAGAGCACACACCAGCCATTGTTCGAACCGGTATTCGCAATTTCTTCAGCAATGTCGGTGATGTGGGTGTTGCCGCTAACTCGGCACTTCAGGGTAAGTTTGAGCAGGCAATGAGTGATTCATCGCGGCTTGCTCTTAATTCGGTTGTCGGGCTTGGTGGACTGCTGGATGTTGCATCGGCAGTAGAGCTTGAAAAAAACAACGAAGATTTTGGTCAGACGTTAGGAGTGTGGGGTGTACCGGAAGGTCCGTACATCGTACTGCCTCTGTTGGGCCCAAGAACACTGCGCAGTGCCTTTGGCACGGCGCTGGATACCTACCTGCAAATGGAAACGCTTGGCGCCGTTGGTGATGTGTCTGGTATCGATTCAATAACTGAATTAGTGACATTGAGCATTGTTGATCAGCGCACAAGTCTTTTAGGTAAGGAAGAGCTGTTGCAGCAGGCGGCGCTTGATCCTTATGTGTTTGCTCGAGAATCTTATCTTGCTTACCGTCGATGTCAGGTAGACGATTGCGATAAAATCAATTATGTCGCAGCAGATCCGGAAACCAGTTCTCT
>CAYPDN010000007.1:0-31369 GCA_964409445.1 uncultured Granulosicoccaceae bacterium | reverse complement strand
TAGACGATTGCGATAAAATCAATTATGTCGCAGCAGATCCGGAAACCAGTTCTCTTAATGAGCTTGATGAGCTTGATGAGCTTGATGAGCTTGATGAGTTGGATTTACTTGATGAGCTCGATGAATTAGATGAACTGGAAGAATAGCTGCCTGTAAACCCGCGAGATGACCACTGTACCGTCACTCGAAGTAGTGGCTGCAGTTTTTCAGCGAGACAAAAAATTTCTCGCAGCCCGAAAGAAAAGCGGTCTGTCGAACGCAGGGCAGTGGGAATTTCCCGGTGGCAAAAGAAAGGTAGCAGAGACCTTTGAGTCGGCCCTGATTAGGGAAATAACGGAAGAGCTGAGAGTCGATATTGAAGTAGGTCCGTCACTCGGTTCATATTCTCACAACACCAATGCGGTAAAAATCGAACTGCATTGCTTTGTCGTGTCCGATTGGAGTGGCAAGTTTGTACCGACCGATCACGATAAGCTTCAATGGTTTTCGGTAGATGAGCTTCAGTCACTCAGATTAAGTGATGCGGATGTGCCGTTTGTTGAACGCATAAGTGATTATTTAAAATCGTTGGATTGAAGCGAAGGCTCTCTCCGGGTGTTACGGGCTGGTTTGCGATGGGCTGTTCTGTTACGGAGTTTCTCCCTCAGCGGAATCGTCTTCAATGCCGAGAAAACCTGACGTTTGTCGTTGCCACAGGCTTGCGTAAATTCCTTCAAGCTCAATGAGTTCTTTGTGTGTACCTTGCTCGATTATCTGGCCCTGGTCCATCACGATCAGTCTGTCCATTGCTGCAATGGTAGATAGTCTGTGCGCAATGGCTATCACTGTTTTATCCTGCATTAACCTGGTGAAGCTTTGTTGTATCTCTGCCTCTACTTCGGAATCCAGTGCTGCTGTTGCTTCATCGAGTACCAGTATCGGTGCGTTTTTCAACAGTACGCGCGCGATAGCTATGCGTTGTCTCTGCCCGCCGGAGAGTTTTACTCCGCGTTCACCAACCTGCGCATCGTAACCACGGTTGCCGTCCGGATCACTTAGCTTCAGAATAAACTCGTGCGCCTCGGCTTTGTTTGCCGCATCTATCATTTGTTGCTCTGTTGCATCAGGTCTTCCGTAGAGAATATTTTCACGCACTGTTCGATGCAGAAGTGAAGTGTCTTGTGTGACCATGCCAATTTGTCTGCGCAAACTGTTTTGCGTCACCTCCTGCAAGTTTTGGCCATCTATAGATATGCTGCCGGCTTCGACGTCATGAAACCGCATCAGCAAATTCACAAGCGTTGACTTGCCGGCGCCGGAGCGCCCAACGAGACCGACTTTCTCACCCGGTTTGATATTAAGCTGAAGGTTTCTTAAGACTTGTTCATCACCACCGTAGGTAAATTCAACTGAGTCGAAGTGAATCTCCCCGTGCGGTACTTTTAACTCAGAGGCGTCCTTAACATCTGTAACGGCCAGTGGTTTGGACAGGGTGTTCTTACCATCGATAGTGCTGCCGATATGTTCAAACAATGCGCTTAATTCCCACATGATCCAGTGCGACATACCGTTTAAGCGAAGTGCCAGGCTTATCGATATAGCTATTGCGCCAATAGTTATGGCGTCGTTTAACCACAATGCTATGGAGGTGGCAGCAAGACTGAAAATCAGCAGAAAGTTGAGAAAGTTTAAGCAAATTTCTATGCCGGTCGACAACCGCATTTGTTTGTAGACAGTTTTAAGGAACCCATCCATCGCAAACCTTGCGTAGTCTGTTTCGCGCTCTGTGTGTGCAAATAGTTTTACCGTTGCAATATTGGTATAGCTGTCGACAATTCTTCCGGTCATTAGTGATCTGGCGTCAGCCTGCAGTGTTGATACTCTTTTTAGTTTTGGAATGAAATAACACTGCGCCAGAATATAAAGGCACAACCAGACAAATAGTGGGATCATCAGTACCGGACTGGACTGCATAACCACCACCAGCATTGATGTAAAATACACAACAACGTAGACAAATACATCAAGCAACTTCATCACGGCTTCACGTATAGACAATGAGGTTTGCATAACTTTGGTGGCGATGCGCCCGGCAAAGTCGTTTTGATAAAATGCCAGGCTTTGCTTTAACAGGTATCGGTGCGCGGTCCAGCGGATAGCCATTGGGTAATTGCCCAATAGCGTCTGATGATTGATAAGCGTATGCAACAGTGACACCAGCGGCAGTGCAACCAGTAAGACAAATGTCATCCACCACAGGGTGTGACTTTCTTCAGCGAGAAAGGTATCCGGGTTTTTATCGGCGAGCCAGTCGACCAGTTGTCCGAGAAAACCAAACAGCATGACTTCCAGTATTGCCATGGTGGCGGTCAGGGCCGCGAGAATGCCCAGCGGCTTTTCCATACCGCGACTGTAGTGGCAGAAAAATGAAAACAGGTTTGCAGGTGGCGTCGACGGGTCTTCGGCGGGATATGCAGTGGTTAGTTTTTCGAAAAATGAGAGCATTAAAATCGACTGGCGGTTCGGTGCCGGTGTGCTGGCCATGGCCCAAAAGAGTATCACGACTGTACGGAAATACACGATGTGTTTAGTTCCGTGGCATGTGGCTGGTGATGTTGTTCTTAACTGGTTTTAAAGCGTTACAGAAATAACCTTACTGCCGTTAACTGAACTACACTAATGACTCGTAATTCAGCACTTTTGCTGTGGTTGCATTGCAGAACAGGTGAGCAAGTGACAGACAATTCTCCAGGAACCGAGCAGCCGGTACGATTTTTCGACAGCCGCGAGAAGTATCTGCTGTTTGTGACTACCACTGATGAAAAGTGGTCTATTGCGCAGCGCATTAACGAGGAGCTGGATAAGCTTAAACCCACACCGCCGGCGTTGCGTATGTTTGATGCGGGAATGGGTGATGCGACTGTGTTATCGCACGTGCTGCGGGCCATGCATGATCGCTATCCGGAAATTCCGTTTCTTGCAGCTGCAAAAGAAATTAGTATGGAAGACGTACGGCTCGGCCTTGAGAAAATGGCTGATCGTTTTGCCGAACATCCTCAGATGGTGTTGGTTCTTACCAATATGCGCTACGGTGAGGCAGCTAAATTGTATCCTGCAAAGTCACAGGAGCAGGACAACTTTAAGCGATGGGATATCGCACTTGAGGGTACCACCGCCAAGCATTTTGACAGTCAGTTGCGAGATCTGACCGATATCGTTCGCGAAGGATGGCAGACCAAACCCAGCCCGAAGACCGGTAATCCCCTGTATGTAAATCCGGCGATGATCGTTTTATACCGTGAAGATCAGAAGTTCGCACTCGATTCGGTTATTCCTGATGAAAAGCCAATGGATGACGGCTATGATTTGATTATCTGTGCACAACCTTATCGTTCCAGAACACCGGCAGACAGAAAAGTGAAAACAGTTCTGGCGCCGATGGCTGAATCTCTGGCAATGGATGGTCGAATGATAGTGGTGCAGTCCACCGGTTATGATCCGGGAATGGAAATCGTTAGAAAAATCTGGCCGGATGAAAATCCCTTCCCGACACCTCGCCATGACATTATTGAAGCATTAAAAAAAGAGCTTGGAGAGGAGTCACCGCTACACTGTTGTGTCACTGCTGAAGAAAATGCACTGTTCAAATACCGTTTGCACTCTTTACCTGAAGAGATTTCCAATATTGGTACGTCGGCATTGCTCGCTGCGTGGAATGCGGCAGTTTATGTGGCGCAAATGTCAGATGATAAAATAGATCGGGCGATGGTAGACAACACCTATATAGAGGCCACTCGTGAAGTGGTTAGTCGCCATGGCGGTTTGTGGTTTTTGAATGAGTCTTTTGTGATTGTCCGTGAGCAGCAGGACGGCTAATTTGATCGTTAACCTGCCAGCTGTGTAAGTTCCTCCAGGCTGGATACCCTGACAGTAGTCATCTCTGGCCACTGTTCACCATTGTCGACATCAAGGTGTACTGTGTGTACGCCTGCACGATGGCCTGATTCCAAATCAAATTTATAGTCTCCCACCATCACTGTTGCATCCGGTGCCGCCTTCCAGCTGGTCAGGTGATGATAAATACCGGCAGGATCTGGTTTCGGTGCGCAACTTTCTCGGCCGAGGATCGTGCTGCGAGAAAAAAAGTCTGACAAACCTGCGGCTTTGAGTGTTTCTACAGCTATCTCACAGTCGTTGCGGGTCAGGATACCCAGCGTGCAGTCCCGTGATTTAAGTAGCGTTAGCAGTTCGCGGGCTCCCGGTTGCTCAGTAGCCTTTGCAGCAATTTTCATTTCAATGTCAAACAGCTCCTGCATCATGTGCTGTGCCTGCTGTTTCGGCATATCTTCGATTGCTTCAAGTATCGGCTTGCCGATTGGAATACCCAAAGTTTTGCGAATCTCATCGAAATCATGCACGGCAAGGGTTAGTGTGCCGTCCATATCGAAGATCCAGTGCCTGCAATGACTGAGATTGATTGTTGCCATGGTTTAAGGTTCACACTGTGCTGCGGGGTCGTAGCTGATTTAGATTCAGGTATAGTAATCGGTTAGAGCCGGAAGTGCTTGTGCTGCGTCGTTCGTTGCATGCCTTATATAGTTTTCCGGCTCCCTATAGTGTGGCTCTCCCTGGACCGTTATGAACTTAAACTCTGGTGATGGATGCAATATCGGTATTATCGGCACAGGTCGAATTGCAGACTCACAACTGGTACCGGCACTTAATCAGGTCAATGGTGCCAGTTTCTGGAGTGTTTTAAGCCGCGACAAAGAACGTGCAGCATCGTTTGCAAAGCATCATGGTGCTGCGGCACAACACAGCGCGTTTGACTCCCTGGCTTCTTTTCTCGCAGATCCCGCTCTCGATGCGGTGATCATTGCTTCCCCTGATGGTTTGCATGCATCGCACGCGATTGCCAGTGCGCGAGCGGGTAAACACGTCTTGTTGGAAAAACCAATGGCAACAAAGCTTGAGGATGCACAGGAAATCTGTGAGACCTGCACACGCGAGCGAGTGAAGCTTGGCATTGCTTATCATATGCGCTGGCATGACGGCCATCAGAAGGTTGCGAAACTGCTTCACGATGGTGAATTAGGGACACCGTATTACGCTCGCGCTATGTGGACATGGAAAGCGGAAGACAACAGCAACTGGCGCGCACATGAAGAGCATGGTCGCTGGTGGGGTCTGGCTGGTGTCGGTACGCATTGCGTCGACTTTTTGCGCTGGATGTTGCTGCCGGTAAGTGGTGAGGTAACCGGTGTTACTTCCTTGATTGATAAAAGCACATATGGCGGACCTCACGATGAGACGGCGAGCTTATCACTCCAGTTTGGTAACAGCGTGATAGCTGATGTGATGACTTCAGTGATGTTCAGTGCGACATCAAGATTCGAACTTTGCTGTGCTGATGCGACTGTTGTCGGTGAAGGGACACTGGCCACCAACGGTGGTGGTGCAATTAGTATAAATAATGAATCACTGGATTTTGAAGTGCTGAATCCCTACGTTGGTGAGATACAGAATTTTGTCGATGCTATTGCAGGCAATACCCGGGTGGCAGTGTCTGGGGCTGAAGGAATTAGAAATATCGAAATACTTTTGCAGGCAGATAGTTAGTGCCTTGGCGGTACCATTAATTAAATCGCCTTGCTGAGTATCGCGGCGTATTCATCCAGTAAAGCGTTTCTGTCTACAGCTGTTGCAATAAATTTATTGCCTTTGTTGTCGCCGGTAGTCGGTTCAATTGTTGTTTTGCCGATAGACTCTCCTTCTGTCACAACATCGAGTGCGCCGCTTTCAAGTGTGTACCATTCGGGGTGAGTGATATAAGACAATGCCAGTTGATCATGTGGACAACAGCCGTCAAAGTTGTGCTGTGTTTTGTAGAACTTAATGTAGAACGTTGCAGCGTCTCGAAGAAAACTTCCAACTTTAACTGACTGCTCTGCCAGCTGATCCAGATAGGCTGGTGAAAAGCTAATCTGATACGTCACATCCAATCCGTGCACAGTTAATGGCCACTCTGCAGTGAATACTTGTTGGGCTGCGTGTGGATCATTCCAGATATTTGCTTCAGCGTGTGGTGTGACATTGCCTTCGCGGTGGAATGCTCCACCCATAACAACGACTTCTTTGGCAAGTGTTGCAATATCCGGTGATAGTTCAAGTGCGAGCGCAATATTTGAGAGCGGACCGACTGCCACCAGTGTGATTTCACCGGGGTGCTTGTGTATTAAATCAACTATCAATTCTGCAGCACTCTGTGATGCAGCATGCAGCGAAGGTTTGGGTAACTGGATTTCACCAAAGCCGTTAGCCCCATGAACAAAATCTGCTACCGGGTTGGGTGCAATTTCCAATGGGTTGCTGGCACCGGTGGCAACAGGTACAGTCGCGCCCTTTACTGTGCCTAAGTTTAATTCAACAAGGCGCAACGCATTTTGGGTTGCCAGATCGACGGCGACATTCCCATAGATGGTGGTCAGGGCGAGTACATCCAGTGTCGGATGATTCAGGGCGTAACACAGGGCAATGGCATCATCAATGCCGGGGTCTGTGTCTAGTATAATTTTATTCACTAACTGTTTTTCAACCGTTACTGCGTAATAGCTGTGTATTTAAACGACGATCTCACCACTTTGCAAGCCAATGTGCAGTCTCAGTAGTGCGGCGACGGACATGCAATCAGTGATCTCATCTGTCATGGCCATTTGCACGGCGTGCTCAACAGATACGCGTTTGATCAGAAGTTCTTCTGTGTCTTCGTGCTCCATTTCTCCTTCGGTAAGATCGGTGGCCAGATAGATATGGCCAATCTCGTCAGTGACTGAGTTGGATGGGTGCACTTTCATCAGTGTTTGCCAGGTTGCGGCAGTAAGGCCTGTCTCTTCCTTCAGTTCGCGAACCGCACCTTCCAATGGGCCGTCCGCGTGCGGAGAGCCACCCATTGGAATCTCCCAGGAGTATTCCTCCAGCGCGTAACGGTACTGACCTACCAGCCAGGTGTGTTGTTCACTGTCCACAGGCAGGATTCCGATGGCCAGGTTTTTAAAGTGAACAACGCCGTAGATACCGTCCCCACCAGAAGGGTTGATGACTTTATTCTCGTGAACCGAGATCCACTGATTGTCGTACACTTGCTGACTTGATTTGGTCTGCCAGGGATTGGCTGACGGTTTTTCCAGAGTTGTCATACAGTGGTTTCAGAGTTTACTTAAGCTGCGTTGAGTATAGATGTTACTCTGCAGCCGTGTAGCGTTGAGTTCAATTGAATTTGTGGCAATGGTGTCAGGCTGCGTACCTGTTTTATACATACGTCGCATCAAAGGTTGGTTACTGTTGCAAATTACATGGTTTAGTCTTTATTGCGGTTTAATGCTAAGTATTTCGGCATTTTCCATCGATATTTTACTGCCAGCGTTTCCCGGGCTTAGTGACAGTACTGGTGCGACCTCGCAGCAAATTCAGCTCACTATACCGGTGTATCTTTTTGCGATGGGTCTTGCACACCCGTTTTTTGGAGCGCTATCTGATCGTGCCGGCAGAAAGCCGGGTATTTATCTGGGGCTGGCGATTTTTATATCAGGTACCGTTGTCTGTTTGCTCTCAACGTCGCTTTTGCAGTTGCTTGTCGGTAGATTCCTGCAGGGTTTTGGTGCCGCCGCTGCTGCTGTTATTTGTCGCGCCATGGTCAGGGATCTCTATTCGGGTTCGGCGCTCGCACAAAATATGGCGATTGTTAGTATGTTTTTCGCTATCGGTCCTGTGTTAGCTCCATTGATAGGGTATTTAATCTTCGAATCTGTTGGCTGGAGAGGAATCTTTGTATTTTTAATTTTGTTTGTACTGGCTATGGGGATAGCTACCTATAAACAGCCAGAGACACTTGCCGTTGAATTTAGACGCAAGGCAGGGTGGCGTGAAATTATCGAAAACTTCGCATTGATATTTAAGCATCCGCAATCGAGATATTTCATTTGGCTGGGTATTGCCAGCACCTGTCTGATAGTCACTTTCCTTGAACATGCGCAGGTGCTATATGCCCAGCTGGGTGCTGATAGTAAGCGCTTTGCGTATCTGTTTGCATTTTCATCGGCGGGTATTATCCTCGGCCAGGTTTTCAACTATAAGTTGATCCATCGCTTTGGGGCAATTGGTGCAGCACGTACTGCTAGTGTTGTGGTGTCGGTGACAGCCGGTTTGATTATGTGTTTTGTATACAGCGGAATGTTAACTGATCGATTGCTGACGTTGCTTATGCTTGCGTTTCACACTTGTTTTTTGGTTATTCACGCTAACATCGTAAGCTTAATGCTTGATCCGCACCGCGAACGCGCTGGTGCTGCAGCAGCTGTATTCGGCTTTACCGGTTACATGGTTGGTTCGCTACTGGCAGCACTTGTAACTGTTATTGCCCAGGAGGAGCTGGGTCGCTGGTCGGTGTGCTTTTTTGTTACTTCGCTTGTCATTGCCATTGGATTTTTTCGCTGGCGACAACCGCTAATAAGCTCTTAAAATTGCGGTGCTGGTGATATCCGTTACCTGTATTGGTAACGGATGTTGAGTAGGCTTGTTAGTCGATTTTGTTGGTAGACATAACAAAATTGTCGAAGTTCATGGTCTGATCTGTAGTCGGTGCCCAGCTGATATCGTTACCACCAAAAAATGTACTGAAATAGAAAAGGTTGATGCCGATAGTGTTTGTTTTTCGATATTCGATGTTGTTAAGCGACAGAACTTTGGTGCCGTCCAGCCATGCTTCGAGGATGCCGTTTTTCAGTCCCGGTGTATTGAGCACAACCCGATGCTCTACACGATGCCAGACACCAGGTGTGGCGGCCGCGTTCCAGAACTCATCATCGCCGTAGTAGTTTCGTTGCGATGCGTGATAAATATAATTTTCAAGCTCACCGTTCTCGCGCCACATACCGCGAGCGCTCCAGCCATCGTAGCCTGTTGGGTAACCCCCGCCCGTGTTACAGCCGGTGCGTGGAGCCTGACTGACATCTGATCCACAAAGTCCGGGGAGCTTGCCACCTCTTACAAAATCAAATCCAACCGCAAAGCGAATATCATAGGCGACATAGAGTTCTTCATAGGTCTTGGGTAAGCCCATACCGAATTGCACATCTGATAGAAACGAACTTGAACCGCCCGCACCGTAACTGCCAGCCGGATAGGTGACTTGCATTGCGTTACCGCGAGTGCCACCTGTATCGACAATTTTGACCCGTCCCTGATCAAAACCGAGATGCCAGAATGGCGACTGCCATTCGTTATTGAGCTGATCTGCCTGGTAAAGGCCGTTTGCCGATGTGTTGAAGTTCTGATTGTATATAACGCCAACCTGTGTGCCGGGGTTGTTGCCATCCGGTGGAGCGCTGGCCAGAATATCGGGTGCAACATAGCCTTCGATTACCTTGCAGCTGTCATGGAATTCAAATCCCCAGCCATCACCATCGATGTCTGCCGATGCGCTCGAACAGATCAGATGCCTGCCGAGGTACAAGCCGTTTATAATTTCAGGGTTTGCAGTCTGCGGTATGCCAGATACCGCTGGTAAAGCCTGTGGGGTTACTGGAGTTGCAGTAGCTGGTGGTGTTACTGCTTGCGGTGCTGTGGCCACTGTTTGACTTGCTGCTGTCACAATGCAGCTGGCGTTGTTTTCCCAGCCCCATCCGTCGCCGTCAGAATCTGCAGCGGCACTTGAACATACCGGCTGGGTTGTTTGTTGTTGAGCAGGTGTTGCTGTGGTTGGTGTCACATTGGGAGCGGGAATGCTCACTGGGCCGCTGATAGCTATACAGCTGGTATTGTTTTCCCAACCCCATCCATCGCCGTCAGAATCTGCAGCGGCACTTGAGCACACCGGCTGTGTTGATGCCTGTTGCTGAACAGGTGTTGCTGTGGCTGCAGCCACACTGGGCGTGGAAACGCTTACCGAACCGCTGGCAGCAATACAGCTGCTGTTGTTTTCCCAACCCCATCCGTCGCCATCGGCGTCACTGTCTGTGTACAAGCAATCCGGAGTTGTTGCCAGCACTGGTGAAATAGGAAACCCCAGCATGAAAGCGATAGCTGGCAGGGGAAGTGAGGCAACTGATTTCATCTCTTGTGTCCGTGGGTAATGCTTGTTCAAGCGATCTGTAGGTTAAGGTCCATCGCGGACCGTTTGTTTTTAGGTCAGACGCAGATCTTAGGACACAAATTGTTACGCGTGGCGTACCCCGATGGAGTATGACTGACGGGTAATGCCGGTAGTTGTTGTGAGGGGACTGCAGTCCCTGTGTCAAAGCTGAATTGACGTCTTGCAGTTTTAATCAGGCGGGTGCTTGCCAATGACTGACCTTTTCAGCCGGGTCCGGGCGCTTGCGCTCATCTGGTTGCTGTTGCTTTTTACCGATGTGAATGAAGCCTGCGATACGATCAGTTTCAGGGTTGCCGCCGAGCGCGCTAATTACATTTGGGTCGTAGGCTGGCCACTCTGTGAGCCATTGTGCTGCATAATCGAGTGACTGAGCAGCGATTAAAATGTGCGCGCATACCGCACCAGCTGACAGCTGCTGTTCCCAGACCGGGATTTTGTGCGGCACCACCATGCTGCATATAACGGTAACAACCACACCGCTGCGTTGCATACGGTTTGATTCCAGTTCTCTTTGAACATCGCTTAAAGGTTCGTCAGTTTTTGCAAGTGCGGCTTTTAAAATAATTTGTTCGTCGAATTTTTTTCTGGCCTCACCCTTGATAACAACAATTTTCCAAGGCTGCACGTTTGAGTGATCAGGTACGCGCAGGCCGCAGTTGATAATATTCTGCAAATCTTCTTCGGTTGGTGCATCCGGCAACATTTTTTTTGCAACAACTGAGCGCCTTTTCAACAAGAACGGGATTACGCTGTTCGACATATCGGTATCTTCAGTTGTGGGATCTGCAATCATATTGCCGTGGGACGTTGAACACATCAAGCGTTACGACTGGCAGCGAAATGTAAAGCTGTTACGATTGATGGTGCGCGATGGTTTTTTGCAATAATGGTGAAGCACATGGCTGGTAAGTATCTGAATCTGGATAGTATCGATGAGAATTGGGCTGCTACTGACATAGCTACTCTGTTGTTTGTACTACGGGAAGATGAGGTATTGCTGATCCGGAAAAAGCGCGGCCTTGGTGCTGGAAAAATCAATGGTCCGGGTGGCAAGCTCGAGGCGGGTGAGACACCCCGCCAGTGCGCCCTTAGAGAAGTGCGCGAGGAGCTTTGTATCTCAGTGTTGGATTCCACACCTTGTGGAGAACTTCGGTTTCAGTTTACCGATGGTTATTCGATCCATGTGCATGTGTTCACAAGTACCCGATTCGAGGGAGAACCGACGGAGACAGACGAGGCCATTCCCCTTTGGTTCAAGCGATCCGAAATACCCTATGCGGAGATGTGGGCTGATGATCGGATCTGGTTGCCGCGTGTGCTGGATGGCGCGATAGTAACCGGTAAATTTATTTTTTCAAACGACATCATGCTTGGTCATGAAGTGCACTTTGCCTAAGCTGCGCAGCGTTTGGGAATAAGCTCAGCTGCAATTGGAATCGTTATGGAAACTGACATCTGAGCCGTTTACCAGCCTGTAACCTTATAGTGCGTGGTATTAAGTCGCCCGTTTTAAAAACGCCACTGTCTATACAGGACGTCACTCAACGCTCTTGCGATGCACTTATAACTGCGGAACTCACATCCAATCTTTAATTTGACTGTCTGAATTGTTAGGAACTTTCCACCCCAGTTAAGTTCCAGTTTGAGGTTGTGTCCGGTACGATAAGCGACTTGGGTAGGAGTCTACCCACCGCTATCAATTTGTAACCGCTTTTGTTGCAGATCCCGGTGCCTGAAAGGCAAAGAGGGTTTGCTTGCAGGAAGGTTATCTAAAACGGAAACGCCATGCGCAAACTTTTACCAGTCATCGCTGCGGGTTTGTTGTTCTCAACGTCAACCGGCACGCAGGCATCGGGTTTTGACCTCTCGTTCAGTAACGAAACCCTAAACTTTGAATACCTTACACCGGTGCGCAGCTTTACCCGTGGAAAACGAGGTGGACAACTCGAATCGACAGGTCTGCTGTCATTCGGTGCTTTTTATAATGAGCTCGATGATCTTGTCGGTCACGCCAAACTGGTTGCTGTCGGCAATCAGACAAACACTCGAGTGCCTTATCAGCTGGAGTTCGGAGTTAAAGGTTACGTCGGATCGGTAGAACAGGAAGATACAGATGTCGGCGCGCTTGCGATCGGCGGTGGCATCAAAGTTCAGTTCCCGGCCACATTCAACCCGATCGACTTTAAAGTAGAGGGCTTTTTTACACCGGGAATCACCACATTCGGGGACACTTCCTCGCTGCTCGAAATTACAGCACGTGTCAGCCTTGAAATCGTACCGGCAGCCCAGGCATTTGCCGGATATCGTCTGTTGGAAGTAGAGGACGACGATACAAACAATACACTTGAACTGGATGATAACCTGCACATTGGGGTTCGTTTGCAGTTCTGATTTAACCGACTGATTTACATGCGGTCCCGGCCACTGGTTCCGGGCCTGCATCAGTCACCCGCTGGCATTCTCTTTGTTGAGCGGTAAACTGGCAGCAGACTTAGTTACAGATCTGCTGCCATGACCAATACTCCTCCGTTGCCCCACATGAGTGTCTTACTCGATGTGATGGCGAAGCTACGTGATCCTGAAAGCGGATGTCAATGGGACATTGAGCAGTCATTCCAGACTATTGCACCTTACACAATAGAAGAAGCTTATGAAGTAGCCGATGCGATAGACCGTGAAGATATGCAGGCTTTACGTGAGGAATTGGGTGACTTGCTACTGCAGGTGGTCTTTCACTCGCAGATGGCGAAAGATCAGAACCTGTTTGAGTTTGAAGATGTCGCGCAGAGTATCGCGAGCAAAATGATTGAACGTCATCCACATGTATTTGGTGAGACAAAGTTTGATTCGGTCGCAGATCAGAAAGCCCATTGGGAGCTGTTGAAGCAGCAGGAGCGCGAGAGGAAGTCGACCGAAGTAGTTTCCGCAGTTGACGGTGTCGCACTTGCACTACCTGCATTGACACGTGCAGAAAAAATTCAAAAGCGCGCATCCCGCGTGGGTTTTGACTGGGATGAACTGACACCTGTGCTGGACAAACTGGACGAGGAACTGAATGAGTTGTGGCAGGCGGCAGCAAGTAAAGACGCTGTTGCGATTGAAGATGAGTTAGGAGATTTACTCTTCTCAGTGACTAATGTTGCACGACATATGAAAGTTGATCCGGAACAGGCATTAAAGAAGGCCACTGCAAAATTTGAGTGCCGATTTAAATTCGTTGAAAAAACCCTGCAGGCTGAAGGTAAAGAGGTGTCAGAAACTAGTGCCGAGATACTGGATCAATATTGGCGTCGTTCGAAAGTTGAGGTGCCGTAGTGGGCATTTATATCTGCATTTGCATCTTCACTGGCAATGGATTAAAGGCAGATGCGATCAATTGAAGTGTACTCCCGTTGAATAAAGGATGGCAGCTTGCTTTGTTGGCATCGTCAATATTTATCGGTATCGCATATCCTGCGCTTGCGGCTTTGTTTAAGCCCTTTTTACTGCCACTGATCTTTCTGCTTTTTCTGTCTGCTGTACTACAGGTTAGTTTCCGCGACGCGGCGCAGGCAGCGGTCGGTGATCGTGCAAGCTGGATTACTCTGCTGTGGCAACTGCTGGGTTTGCCATTACTCTGTTTTATTTTTCTAAAACCCTTTCTTTCAGATCAGTTGCATTTATTTGCCGTTATTGCGATGTGCACCGGTTCTATTACTGCGACAACGGCGTTGTCGCGTTTGTTTAATCTCAATAGTGCGTTATCGCTGGTGGTTGGACTGGCGGGTGCGATTCTAATGCCTGTGCCTCTGTATGTGTTTTTACAACTCTTGTTAGGCCCGGAGGTATCGCTTGATCTGACTGCCTACTGTATTCGCAGTGTGATTTTCATTGTCATGCCCATAGTTGTGGCATTTGTAATTCGAAAGATCATCAGTTCTGAAGCGGATAACTGGCTGCAAAATAAAATGCCCTCGGTGGCGATGGTGCTGTTGGTTTTTTTTGGTCTGGCGGTGATGGACGGAGTTGGTGAATTGATGTTCAGTGATCCGTATCGACTGTTATCTTATCTGGCGCTGGCGTTTGGTATTAGTATTGGTGTGCAACTGGTCAGTTTTTTTGCATTGTCGGTTTTGGGTCCGCGAGATGCGACAACCGGTGTTTTGTTATGTGCTTACCGGAATATGGGTCTTGTGGCCGCGATAGCGGGATCCTCTCTGGGTGAGGATTTTTTTATCTTTCTCGGTGTATGGCAGTTGCCGATGTATATTCTTCCGTTGCTGTTCCGACGATTTTATGAAAACCGTGGGTTGTTTCGACAATCTTAGTGTCGAGTTTTAACCAGTGATTGCAGCAACTCCATGTATTCTTGTTGGTCTGGCTCAGTTTGATCCCGTTGTGCCTGCCACAGCACCTTGCCCAACGGCTCCATCATGTGATGCTCCATTTCGTGGCTGTCGCGGTATCTGAGTAGTAGTTTGCGGGTGATATCGGCAATACCTGCCGGGCGGTCAGATGCCACTTGTTCACGCAGTGCGATATGCATACCCATATGCAAAAACGGATTGGTTGTACCGTGCTCAGGGTAGAATTCCGAACTGATAGCGGCGTCTTCGTTTGCGAGTAACGGGTGGTACTCCGGATGATCGCGAATGACATCCGCTATTAGCTCTTCAAGTGGTTCCAATGTTTCGCGACGATTAGCTTTTTGCCAGACTTCGAGATACTGACGTCGGAGCTTTGTACGATCTTGTGAAAATATCATTGTGGCGTTTTGTCGAGAGCGCAGATCATGATGTTATCTAAGATTGCTGGCGGGTTTGCCAGTTAAGTTGACAACTGCCAGTAGCAGGCCGAATAGTATAAACGCACCTGGTGGGAGAATCGCTAACAGCAAACCACGGTATTGCTCACCTAAATCAATCAATGGCGGCATGGGTGCTGTAGCGAAGAGTAAATGTGCATCTGCCAGTATTGTTCCATGGCCGATCAGTTCCCGTATTGCCCCCAGAGCAATCAATACAACGGCGAAGCCAGCGCCTGTTGCAATGCCGTCGATGGCGGAATCGAATACAGGATTTTTAACGGCGAATACCTCGGCTCGGGCGAGAATTGCACAGTTAGTGATAATCAGTGGAATGAATATGCCAAGGCGCAAGTACATGTCGTGGGCAAATGCATTCATTAGCAATCCGACCATCGTTACGATACCGCTGATGATGATCACATATATCGGGATACGGATCTCCGGCAGAATATAACTCTTCGATGCAGAGACTAGTATGTTTGACAGCAGTACCGTAAATGCTGTGGCTATGCCAAGGCTTAAGCCGTTGATCGTTGTATTGCTGACGGCCAGTAATGGACACAAGCCGAGCAATTGCACTATGGCCGGGTTGTTTCGCCACAAACCATCGGCAAGCAAGGCTCGAAAGCCGTCGCCCTGAGTGGTGGTCTGAGTTGTGGCTTGGGTGGTTGCTTGTACATCTATGTTGTGTGCGATTTCATTCATGAGTCAAACAATTGATCTTTCACTTTCTCAAAAAACAGGAGTGTGTTCCTGACCTCGTTTACGACAGACTGGGGAGTAATAGTAGCTCCGGTGAATTGATCAAAGTCGCCGTTTTGTTTTTTAACTGCCCAGCGTGATTCGATGGGTGCTGACAGACTTTTGCCATCAAAGCTTTTAATCCAGTCTGAACGTGGTAATTCTATCGCATCACCCAGGCCGGGTGTTTCGGTATGTTTGGTTACGCGCACGCCGGTGACGGTGCCGTTTGCCAGAATGCCGACAAGTAATTCAATATCACCGGAGTAACCATCTGGTGCGATGCCGGTTACAATGACGGCGACCGGTTTGTCTTTGATTTTAGCAATGTAGCATAGGCGATTTCTGCTGGCAGTTTGATCGAACAATTCCAGCGTATATTCTTCCAGTGAATGATCGTACCATTGCGACGGCAGCACCTGTGCCAATGCTTTTTGTCTGTGCGATGCTTCATTTTTTTCGATGCGATCTTTAGTTATGCACTGAGTGAGCGCCAGTGCAGATGTCACCAGTATTGCAAAGCTGGCGAGTACCAATCCGTGTCTGTTGCCGAAAATAGTGAGCAATTTAAGTCTCACTGTCGGTTTCCATTGCTGGCACGATTGAACAAAATATCCAGTCGGTCAATTGCAGGCACTGTGCAGTTGGCCAGCAGCACCGCAAATGCAACACCATCAGGATAAGCACCATACGCGCGGATTACATAGACCAGCAATCCGATCAAAGCTGCATAGATTACTCTGCCGCGGTTACTTGCAGCAGCTGAGACAGGATCAGTGCTGATAAAAAACGCACATAGCATCGTTGCACCGCCGAACATATAGACCGGTATTGACAAGTGCTCGTCATGCAGTAAGTTGTGTAACAGCGTGGCTGCCAGCAGCGCACCGAGGAATCCAACCGGTATGTGCCAGTTAATTACTTTTCTGCTCAGTAGCCATAAACCACCGACAAGAAATGCGAGATTAATCCACTCACCTTGTCTGGCACCGAACAATCCCTGAGTCTGCGCTGAAATCGCGCTGGCTGTTATGTTCTGAAGGTGAAGTGTCCTGTGTTGATCCAGCGCTGTCGCTCCGGTTAGTGCATCCCACTCAGTTGTATTCAAGGAGGCGTTAACCAGCCCGCCATTAAAACTTAAATTGATTGCGTCTGTCAGAGTTACAGAAAAGTTGTCTGGTTGTATCAACCACAAACTTAAGTCTGCTGGAAAGCTGATAAGAACACAGGCGTAGCCGACCATAGCCGGGTTAAACAGGTTGTTGCCAATCCCTCCGAATACATGTTTGGCCAGCAGTATCGCGAAGCAAGTCGCAAGCACGGGTATCCACCAGGGAATCAGTGGTGGCAGACATAGAGCTATAAGCACTGCGGTGACCAGTGCAGAGTGATCAGCAATTGCCGCAAGTGGTGGTCGATTGCGGAGTTTTTGGGCGACAGCTTCAAACGCGAGAGCGCTGATTGCAGCCAGTAGCAAATTGATAATGCTGCCCCAGCCGTTTTGAAAAATAAATACCAGAATGCCGGGGATCAAAGCCAGTAACAACAGTTTCATCGTTTCAGAGACGGATGACGGGCCGTGGTTATTGAGCGGTATGTTGCCTGATTTGATCACCGGGGTGGATCTTCTTTATTGTTTCCGAGATCGGTTGATTTTTTGTTTCTGCGACGCGTAAGTGCTTTGGCAATCAACGCCTTTTTTGCATCATCTGTTTTACTCGTGCTGGCAAGATTGGCTGTTTTGTGGTCAAGTTCTTTTCGTTGTCTTATAGATTGATTATTGAGACGAGACAGTCGTTTTTCATATCTTTGCTTTGCAAGTGTTGCTTTGTTTTGCTCTGTTTTCTCCACTTTAATTTTAAGGGACGCTTTGTTAAACGACTTGGCTAAAGGTATATGGCTGGGACAAACTGCGTCGCAGCAAGCGCATTCAATGCAACGCTCGAGCCTCAAGTCTGCGAGCGCTTTGGTATTGTGCGGTTGTGTATGCCAGTACAATTGCTGTGGATAAAGGTTTTCAGGGCAGACATCTGCGCAGGCGCCACATCTAATGCACGGGGTGGCTTTTGGAGACTTTTCAGGCTGCAGAATCAGGCTGTTAGTGTGCTTGCCTATAAACTGATCTTTACTGACTGGTCGGCCCATCATTTGGCCTCCCTCGATAATTTGATTGTCCGTTACCAGGTCAGTAGCTGCTTCGAGGTGGTTTAGCGGAGTGCCGATTCGCATTTCGAAATTAGCTATCCGGTCTCTGAATACCACCGTGACTATGCGTGAAATCAGAGGCTGTGAAAGTTCGACTGCCTGATACATGGCGTAACATGTAGCAATGTTAAAACATAGTGCACTATTGCTTTGCAGAGAACCGTTTTTACCGGTACAGAGTTTAAAAAGTGTTTGCTCGGCGCCGCTTGGATAGATAGCAGGTACAATAGTTAGTTGTATGTCGGCTGGCAGATGTTTCTTAAGTTGCTTTATCGCTGTTGTTTTATTTTCCTCTATTCCGATAATGCAGTTCTTCGAATCAGTTGCCTGTTGGGCTATCTTTATTCCTTTTACAATATCGGCAGCACGTTGCTGTATTAGTGCTTCATCGCAATAGATTGCGGGGTCACATTCGGCCGCGTTTATTAGCAAAATGTCAGTCCGTTTGTCGTTTTGTGCCGACGCAAGCTTTTTAAAGACTGGAAACGCAGCGCCACCAAGACCAACTAAACCCATGGACTGGAACAGAGATTGGTAATCGGTGTCAGGCCTGTTGGTTTTATATGCCTCATCGCGACTATCCGAGTCTATTGTGACTGAACGCGTAGAGACTGCAGTAACAGTTCCAGAGACCGAGGCGTGGCTTACTGCAGAATTGTCATTGTCGTGGACCAGCGGCTGGCCGGTCAATACGCGTTCGCCAGTCGCAACTTTCACTGTTGCATTTTGGGGAATACTGATCGTGACCGTATCTGGCAGCGGCAGCTGTTCGATTTCGCCAAAGGACATTGATTCAAACAACAAGCCTCCATGAATAGTGTGGCTGTTGATTGCCATCAATTGGTCTCGCGCCATTTATCGGTATCAAGTACGGGTTGGAGGTCGATACAATCAACCGGACAAGGAGGGATGCATAGTTCGCAGCCGGTGCAGTGATCTTCTATCACGGTATGCATTAGTTTCGCAGCACCTACAATGGCGTCGACCGGGCAGGCTTTTATGCAGAGTGTGCAACCGATGCATTCATGTTCACGGATTATTGCAGCTACTGGCGGTGATTCAACACCGAATTCTGGATTCAACGGTATTACTTCGCGGTTTAGCAGTTCTGCCAGTGCTGAAACGGTTGCTTCACCACCGGGTGGACATTGATTGATTGCGACCGCTTCATGAGCAATCGCCGCGGCGTACGGTCTGCAGCCCGGGTAGCCACACTGTGCACACTGAGTCTGTGGCAGCAGTTTGTCTATCTGATCAGTAAGTGATTCGCCATCGTGTCTAAACCAATTGGAGGCTTGTCCCAGTGCCAGTCCGAGTGCCAGCGCTAAAAAACCAATAACCAATACACCGGTCATCAGTTCATACCGCTGAAACCCATAAAGGCGAGCGACATAAAGCCGGCGGTGATAAGTGCGATAGCACTGCCTTTAAAGGGTTGTGGTACATCCGCTGCATCAATCCTCTCGCGCATGGCTGAAAAGAGAATCAACACCAGAGTAAAGCCGAGGGCCGCTCCAAAGCCATAAAATGCAGCGCTTATAAAAGTTGTGTTGGTTCTGATGCTCAAAAGAGCAACTCCCAGTACCGCGCAGTTAGTGGTGATTAGCGGCAGGAAAATGCCCAGTACACTATGTAGTAACGGACTGGTCTTGCGGATAAATAGTTCTGTCAATTGCACAAGTCCTGCAATGATCACAATAAAGGCAATCAATTGCAGATAACCGAGATCGAGCGGTTCGAGCACCCACTTATTAAAGGAGTAACTGCAAACAGAAGCGAGGGTTAAAACAAACGTGGTCGCCAACCCCATGCACAACGCGGTATCAAGTTTTCGAGATACCCCCATGAACGGGCAGAGGCCGAGAAAATTTACCAATACAAAGTTATTTACCAGAATGGTTCCGGCCAGTATCAGTAGAACTTCCTGCATGGGTTACTTGACTCGCATTCCTGCTTGCGCGCCGTCATCTGGTGACAGAATAAAAAGATCAGAACCACCAGGGCCTGCTGCCAGCACCATGCCTTCTGACATGCCAAAGCGCATTTTTCGAGGTTTGAGATTAGCCACCATTACGGTTTGGCGGCCGATAAGCTTTGCTGGATCATAAGCTGACTTTATACCTGCAAATACGTTGCGTTGCTGACCACCCAGATCTAACGTTAGCTGCAGAAGTTTGTCAGCACCTTCAACATGATCTGCTGCGACGATGGTTGCGATTCTAAAATCAATTTTGGCAAAATCGTCAAAACTAATTTCATCGCTAATTGGATCATCAGCCAGTGGCCCGCTGGCGGCGGCGGTAACGCTTGCAGTTTTTAAATCTTCTTTTGACGCCTCTACTATGGCATCGATTGATTTTGTTTCAAGCCTTGTGATCATTGGCTTAAATTTGTTGATCTTGTGGCCTAATAATGGGGTGTCGATGTGATTCCAGGTAAACTCATCGCAGTTTAAAAATGCTTCTGTCTGCTTTGCTATGCCTGGTACTACCGGCTTCAGGTAAATAACCAGGTTTCTAAAAAGGTTAATGCCCAGTGTGCAGATTTCCTGAACTTCCTTTTCGTTACCTTCCTGCTTGATTAAATTCCACGGCGCTTTGTCGGCAATAAACTGGTTGGCTTTGTCTGCCTGTACAATGATTTCCCGAATCGCACGACTGAATTCACGATTTTCAAACGCCTGCGCTATAGATTCCGATGCGTCGGTAGATTCCTTAAATAGTGTGTTGTCGGGTAGTTGCGCTGCGAGTGTTGCGTCGAAATTTTTATAGATAAAACCTGCGCAGCGGCTGGCGATGTTGACTATCTTGCCAACCAGATCGGAATTTACCCGGGCGACAAAGTCTTCCAGATTAAGATCAATATTCTCGACCTTGTTATTTAACTTGGCTGCATAGTAGTAGCGCAGATAGTCCGGTTGCAGATGGTCGAGGTAGGTTCGGGCTTTGATGAACGTACCGCGTGACTTAGACATCTTGGCCCCGTCGACCATTAAAAAGCCGTGGCAGTGTACGGCGGTCGGTTTTCTAAAGCCTGCGCCTTCAAGCATTGCCGGCCAGCACAGTGTGTGAAAGCGTGCGATGTCTATACCGATAAAATGTACCAGCTCGGCTTTGGAATCCGGTGACCAGTATTTGTTCAGCGCAGCAGTGTCGCCTTTTAACAGATGCAGGTGACTGGCCATGTAACCGATTGGTGCATCCATCCATACATAGAAGTACTTGCCCGGAGCATCGGGAATTTCGAACCCCCAGTAAGGTTCGTTGCGTGAAATGTCCCAATCCTGTAAGCCACCTTCAAACCACTCCTGAATTTTGTTGCGCATCTCCGGTTGCAGGTGTTCACCGGATGTCCACTCGCGCAACATTGCATCGAAGTTTTCGATTTTAAAAAAGTACTGTTCAGAGTCTTTGGTAACGGGAGTCGCACCCGATACCACAGATTTCGGGTTGAGTAGTTCGGTGGCATCGTAGGTGGTGCCGCAGCTTTCACAGGCATCGCCGTATTGTTCTTCGGTTTTACACTTGGGACAGGTGCCGGTAACAAAACGGTCTGGCAGGAACATGCCAGCATCCGGATCGTACAGTTGTTCGATTGTGCGAACCGTGATGTGACCTCCGTCGAGCAGTCGTTTGTAAATGGTATCGACACACTGACGGTTTTCATCCGAGTGCGTTGTATGGAAGTTGTCGAAGCTGAGCTGGAAATCGATAAAGTCTTTTTCGTGCTCTGTCTTCATTTCCGCGATCAGTGCTTCCGGTGTTGTGCCGGAGTTTCTGGCGCTCATCATGATCGGTGTGCCGTGCGCATCGTCAGCCCAGACCCAGGTCACGTCGTGGCCGCGCAAACGCTGAAAGCGCGTCCAGATATCAGTTTGGATGTACTCGACCATATGGCCAATGTGGATCGAGCCATTGGCATAGGGCAATGCGCTGGTGACTAGGATGTCGCGTTTGTCTGGTGCATTCATTAGGCTTGCCACAACCGGTGTGTGGTGAAATCAGGGAACCGGTGGATTATAAGCGCTTTACGTACAAAAGGTTCAGGTGGGTTCGGCCTGGTGCAGATCGGGTCTGATAACGGCGCGTTCTGAGCTGCATATCTCCTGCCTGAGACTTCTGCACACAGCCGGTGAGGCGGTGGTGTATCATTGCAGCATTGTTACTTATATAAGGTCACTGACATGTCGAATGTGGACAAGGCAGCAGTCGAGCAGGTGTTAGCAGGTCACACTGACAAATACACAGGTCGCACGCTCGGGGAAGACAAAGTTGTGCGCGAGGTGGTGGTCGACGGTGGTGAGGTATCTGTGAAATTGCAGATGGGCTATCCGTGCCAGGGCTATTTGCCGGAGCTGGTCGATGAGCTGACCGATCTCGCCAAATCGGTCGACGGAGTCACTGAGATGTATGTCGAAGTTGGTACCAAAGTCACGGCGCACTCAGTGCAGCACGGTGTAAAGCGCATGGAGAACGTCAAAAATATTATTGCGGTGGCATCTGGCAAAGGCGGTGTTGGCAAATCGACGACATCGGTGAATCTTGCACTGGCGCTATCGGCTGAAGGTGCGAAAGTCGGTCTGCTCGATGCAGATATCTATGGCCCGAGTCAGCCTCGTATGATGGGCTTGTCCGGTAAACCGGAGTCGACCGACGGCAAGTCAATTGAACCGATGTGTAACTATGGCATTGAGACAATGTCTATCGGTTATTTGATCGATGAAGAAACACCAATGATCTGGCGCGGCCCGATGGTCACCCAGGCACTGGAGCAGTTACTCAATGAAACCAACTGGGATGATCTGGATTATCTGGTGATCGATCTGCCGCCAGGCACTGGTGACACTCAACTCACGTTGTCGCAAAAGGTTCCGGTTAGTGGTGCGATCATTGTCACCACCCCGCAGGACATCGCACTGCTTGATGCGCGCAAGGGACTGAAGATGTTCGAGAAAGTCGAAGTGCCAATTCTGGGTGTGGTAGAAAACATGAGCACTCATGTGTGCAGCCAGTGCGGTCATGAGGAGCCGATTTTTGGCGAGGGTGGTGGTGAGAGTATGGCGAAAGATTTCGATATTACGCTGCTGGGCTCGGTGCCACTTGATATGTCTATTCGTGTCCAGGTCGACGGTGGCAAACCAAGTGTTGTCAGTGATCCGGATGGTGCTATAGCTCAGAGCTATCGTGAAATTGCGCGCAAGGCAGCAGCGTCACTCGCTGGTCGAGCCAAGGACTACAGTGCGAAGTTTCCAAACATTGTTATCCAGTCAACCTAGTGTAGGTCGTTATGACTATAAAGTCTGATCGCTGGATTCGCGAGATGTCGCAACAGCACGGCATGATTGAACCGTTTGAAGCCGGCCAGGTGCGTGATTCTGATACCGGCAAGATTGTCTCGTACGGCACATCAAGCTACGGCTATGACGTGCGCTGTTCGGATGAATTTAAAATATTCACCAATATCAATCACGCGGTCGTTGATCCAAAAAACTTCGATACCGACAGCTTTGTCGATGTAAAAAGCGACGTCTGCATTATTCCACCCAATTCTTTTGCGCTGGCCAGAACCGTTGAATATTTTCGCATTCCACGTAGCGTTTTGACTGTCTGCCTTGGCAAATCAACTTACGCGCGGTGTGGAATAATTGTCAATGTCACGCCACTGGAACCCGAGTGGGAAGGCCATGTAACACTTGAGTTTTCAAACACCACACCGTTGCCGGCGAAAATTTATGCCAATGAAGGTGTTGCCCAGATGCTGTTTTTTGAATCAGACGAGGTGTGTGAAACCAGCTACGCCGATCGCGCAGGTAAATACCAGGGACAGCGTGGGGTTACACTGCCAAAAACCTGATTTTCCCTGATCAGATGTATGACAACCGATTTCCCGTAGTGGGCGCGCGGTCGATTGAAGCCTTCCGAATAATGTGGAAGAATCAAAGAAAAAGAGAATCTCCCGGTTCCACCAATGATTGACGCTGATGGCTTCAGACCCAATGTAGGAATTGTCCTGAGCAATAGCAAAGGGATGGTTTTCTGGGCGCGTCGTGCGGGTAAAGATTCCTGGCAGTTCCCGCAAGGTGGCATCAAGCACGAAGAGACGCCAGAGCAGGCAATGTATCGCGAGCTCGATGAAGAAACTGGCCTCAGCCCCGATGATGTGCAAATTATGGGTTGCACCAGAAACTGGCTTCGCTATCGGCTGCCATCACGGTATATCCGTAAACACCAGAGTCCATTGTGCATTGGCCAGAAGCAGATCTGGTACATGCTGCGGCTGATTGGTGATGAGTCAAACGTTCGGCTCGACAAAAGCGATCATCCGGAGTTCGACAGCTGGCGCTGGGTAGATTACTGGCTACCGATGCAGAAGGTGATTTTCTTCAAGCGCGATGTTTATCGTGGCGCCCTTGAAGAGCTTGAACCGTTTCTAAATGAAGGTACTGCAACCAGCGAATAACAAGCCCACTAGCTACTTCTATTCGTCTTCATTTTTAGTGGTAAGCACCATTTTCCAACCGCGCTCTATGCTGAATGCTGACTTTACTGAAATTGTCTTTGAATCCAGTGCGGGTCGTTCAAAAAAGACGATGCTGGGTCTGTTTTTAGTATTTACTTCCGAGACCTGTCAGACAGTATCGTTTTGATCTTTCCATATATCGCCGATATTGGCTTCTTCGAGGTTAGTTATCATTGCGTGCTCCTTCACGTTTAGTATGAATGCTTTTTTTCAATCCACTGAAACTTAACCATTGAAACTTAACCATTGAAACTTAAGGATAGCGCGGAAATCGAAATTTGAAACCGTGCATAGCCGACATTTATCAACCAACCATGCTGTCCAGTGCTTAAATCCAAAAAGCCTGGAATTAGCATCTGGCTAGGAGTCTGCGCGGTAGAAGTCTGCGTAGCGAGAACGTGCCATGGCGAGGGCGTTTTTACGATCATTTGAGGCGCATAGTTATTCATACGTAACGAAAATGATCGATAAAAACGCACCGTCAGGGCAAGTTCGCAGTAGCAGAGGTTCTGCTGCGCAGACTCTAGCTGCCTTGATTGCGCACTAAATCGAGCGCAGTGCCTCGGCGATCTTTTGTGCTCCCTGTTTCGTTGTCATTCTGCCGATATGACGCCACACGATTGTGCCACTGTCGTCTATCAGGAACGTAGTCGGTGTAAATCGAACTCCCGGAAATGCATCACTGACAGTGCCCTTTTTATCGTGGGCAACCGCAATATCAACATCGTTGCTCTTCATAAAAGCTTTAATTTCCGATTCCTGAGCGTAGGGCATCGCGACCGCCAAAATCTCGAATTCCGCCCCGCCAAATTGTGCCTGCAGATCTGACATCGCAGGAACATTTCTCTCGCTGATCGGACAATCCGGGGACCAGAAGGAGATCAGTCTGGTTTTGCCTTCAGGAGCTGCCAGATTGATCGGCTCACCAGAGATTGTCGTCAGACTCACGAGTGGCGCGGCACTTAATCCGGGCGTATCTGATAGATAGAAAAGTGAGCCAGCTACCATTGTGGCTGCCAGCAGGTAGGGGATTCTTAAGTTCAAAAGCGGCTGATCCTGATGTGACGGCGCTGAGTATAAGTCGCAAAACTGATGCACAGGATTGCGATCAATTAACGCTTTTGCCGGATTCGTGCGCCTGGCTCCGGTATCTGGTGAACGTGATTGAGCGAAAAAAACGTAAAAACTTACCTGTAGAGCGCCTGATTACAATTTTTCCCTAAAGTTTGTGCGCCTTTCGGCCGTCGACGATAGGAGACGCACGCGTTTGTGCACAGGTATGTCCTGGTTTCAGGTGGAAGGTTTGATCTTGCACCACAGTAATCAAGGCTCCCGGAAAAGAATGAAAAAGAGCGGAGACAACTCGATGAGAAAAACAATTGCGAGTGCAGCGGTGGCACTGTTGTTAGCGTGTGGTGTTGCTGACGCGAACGATACATTTGATTATTTGCGTGACTTTAATCCGCGTAAAGATTTTAACAAAAAGAATTTTTATTTTGGCATCCAGGCCGGGAATACTGACATCGACGGAGTTGATGGTGCCGGTGACGATATCGGCACATTGCATGGAACTGTCGGATTTTTCTATAAGTGGGGCATCTCACTGGAAGGTCGATTTGGTGTCGGTTCAGACCAACCCGCCAGCGTGGTTCAGGATCCGGTAACGAGTTATGGTGCGGGAATGTTGCGTTATCACTATACCTGGAACGAAAACATCATGGCCTACGCCAGTGCCGGTGCAGGTATTCGCCTTAACAACAGCGATCTTGTAGATGCTGACAGTACAGCAGGTCTGGCTGCTGCTTTTGGTCTGAACTTGTTTGGTACCGAACGTACAGCGCTAAACATGGAATTTTTCTACCTGGGTGGCAATGAATCCAGTACTTCGTTGGGACTTGGTTTCCATCATTACTTTGGCGGCTACTAGCCTTTAAGTCGTAACGTTACCAATTGCTTGTGTGAGTTCGAAGAGAACAACAATGAAAAAAACTACAGCTCTATTAATGGTCGCAGCCCTACTGTTGGGTGGATGCTCCAGTCGCGATCCGGACGACGGGTCCCAGTCGGATATAACTGACGGGTCTGATCTGTCCATCGGTGCGGCAATTGAAGGGCCGCTCGAAGAAGCCAGCGACATCAGTTTATTTAGTAATCCGCCAACGCTACTAACTGGTGACGGGACACGGGCTGTGATTACTGCGTTAGTTCTTGATGAACAAAACAGAGCTATACCAGGCCATGACGTAAGTTTCAGTACTGATGGTGGTGCGTTGCAGAATATTCAGGCAACTACCAACGAAGCTGGTGAGGCGATCGCTGAGCTTAACCTGCAGGGCGACTTTCGCAATAAGAGCGTAACCGTGACAGCGTCCGTTGGTGAACAGTCTGCGGACGTTGACGTTGTATCTCTTGGTTCGGATATTACGATGACTGCACCTGAGGATTTAGTTGTCGGTCAGACTGCTGATCTTACATTCACACTGTTGTCTGGTGCCGGCACACCGATTTCAAATGAGATCATTCAGTTCAGTTCGCAGGCCGGCAATAGTTTCAGTCAGAATTCCGGGGTGACTGATGCTCAGGGTGTTGTAACTGTTGCGATAGGCACTTCAGCTGGCCCTGATGTGATCAGTGCGATAGCACTTGAAGGTACGGTATTGGTTTCAACGCCATTAGCGGTGGCGGCTAATGTTCAGGCGATCTCAACGCCGGTACGTTTGCGTGTTATCAGTAATGAATCAGCTATTGAGACTGGTGGCAATGACGTGGCTCTTATCACGACTCTGGTGACTGATGAGAACAATCGTGTACTGAGTGGCAAGGAAGTTTCTTTCTCCTCAACGGGTGGTGTACTGCAGAATATCACTGGCATCACCAATGAAGCAGGTCAGGCTACCGCTGAGCTAAGCCTTGCGGGTGATTTTCGAAACCAGAGTATTACTGTAACTGCAGAAGCGGATGGACAGTCTGGTGAAGTACTAATTGTCACCGAGGGAAGCAAAGTCAGTGTTGCGGGGCCAACAGCGTTAGTCAGTGGCGATACTGCTGAGCTTGAGATCACGCTCGTCGGCGGCAACGAACAGCCAATAGTAAACCAGGTACTGTCTATACAATCGACTGCAGGCAATAATATTCAACCGAGTACTGCTGTGACGGACGCCAGCGGTAAGGTGACAATCACAGTTAGCAGTGAAAGCGGGTCTGACAGCATCATCATTGCGGCACTTGAAAACACGGTCACAACTACTCACGACTTGCAGGTTGCAGCAGATGTATTAACAGTAAGTCCAGGTTCTTTTGATGATCTCCCGGTAAGTACCTTTTCACCGTTTGGTGTTCAATGGACCAGTAACGGTTTTCCGGTTGCAGGTCAGATGATGCGTTTCTCTACCACGGCGGGTGTTGTACGTGCAGCCGGCTCAACGGGTGCGGGTTCAAGCAGTATTGATGTAATAACCGATTCAACGGGTCTGGCTGAAGTTGAGATTTTGTCAAACAGTGCCGGCCCTGCAACGATTTCCTACTCTGATTCTCTTGATTCAGATCCAACTTCGCAGTTTGAAGTTACCTTTGTAGCAACGGTTCCTGACTCGGTCACTGTTAGTGCTACACCTGCGAGTGTTTCTACTGGTAATTCAAGTACTGTGTCTGCGATGGTTGTTGATGCATTTGGTAACCCGGTTAAAGATGCTGTGGTCGAGTTCAGCAGTCCTGATCTGCGCGGTGGTTCGTTGTCACCCGTTTCTGCGATTACAGACAGTGATGGTGCTGCGTCGGTAACTTTTACAGGTGGCAACCTGCCAACAGAAATTGATGGAATTGCGATTACAGCTACTGCGACTGACTTTGCAGCGGTTGCTCCGGCTAGCGTCAACATGACTGTCACTGAGCGTCAGCTCAATGTGATTATCGGTTTATCGGGTTCGATAGTGGAGCAACAGTCGGATACCCGCTATAGCAAAACCGGTGTTGTGCAGGTAACTGACGGTGTCGGGCGACCGGTTCCGGATGCAACTATTCAGATTTTTCTAACACCAACTATCTATCGCTTTGGTCTGCTGGTGCCGGAGGATGGTGACGGTGACGGCGAACCAGATGCCTGGGGCCTGCTGGCAACAACGTTATGTGTTGCTGAAGATCAGAACGGTAACCGAATTCTCGACGCTGGAGAGGATTCGAATAATAACGGTATCCTCGATCCCCGCGATCCTGCATTGATAGATGTGGATCCTGCCAACCAACCCACTGTTATAGGCGGGCAAATTACTACTGATGCGAGTGGAGTAGGCTTCTTCACTATTGTATATCCGCAAAGTAATGCGCTGTATTTTGATGTCACGGTTACAGCACGGGTTGAAGCGCTTGGCACTGAAGCGGTTGCGGAATTTGACACTGGCGAACTGCCTATGTCGGCCGCCGATGCGACCAACCTCGATGCGCGTCCGCCTAATGCTGAAAGCCCGTTCGGCATAGGTCCGGCACCAGTACAGCCAGGTTGCATTAACGTAAATGTTCCGCCACTTCCATAGCAACCGGTAAAATACCACGGTATTGTTAAGGCAAAGAGCCCCGCTAAGTGCGGGGCGTTAACAACGGTAAGCTGATGGTAAAGGATTGCACAAAGTTAATAACCTCGGTGTTGCTCTGCGGCACCTCTTTCCTTATTGGCTGCGCTGGTACTCCAGCGGATTTCAGTCAACGCACAATCGAAGCCTCTGACCGACAAAACCAGCTGGCCGGGTGGTTGTCTGAAGATGTAAAAGCCAGTAGCACCAATCGAATTCTGGCTCCGGTCTGTTCAAGCTCCGTAGGTCATCCAGAGCAGGGGTGGGCCATCGATGGTGGCAACTGGTGTGTTGTATCGTGTCCTGTAAAGCCTGCTAACAACGTTCTTAACCGATGGTTGCAAACCCACAACGGATTGCGTTGTTTTGCCACGGATGCGAAGGCCATGGCTCTTGTTGAGACTGAATTTGAACCGCAACACTGGCGGTTGGATCAGCAGAAACTGTTCGAAGGTTTTGACCGATCGTTTGTCAGTGACACGGAATGGGCTTGTAAGGAACAGGAATATCAGATTGATCCCGATAGTCAGGAAGGTTTCTGGGCGGATCTCGGTACAGGGAACACCCTTATCTTTTATGATGATGGGGCGCTGATGACTGCGAAGTCCGGACGGCCTCTGAAATTCGCGGGTGACTGGCGTGGCAGGCAGGGTAGGGGTGTCGTAGTCAATGATCGTGAAGTATTCAACTTTGCCGTGAAATATGGCGGTGGTCGCTTTGATGAATTCGAAAGTGCGACCCGAAAGCAAGTCTGTCGTTTTGTTGACAACCCCGGCCCTCGGGCGTAAGGGGCTACATTAGTGCAAGTAGTTATTGCGGCTTCCACATAACATAGCTTCCTGCTGCTGCACTTTCTTCCAGTAGATCGATTAGCGGCACAGCTCTGGTTTGCATGCTGATTTCGTTGTCATCATCGTCCTGGTCGCTTTCTGCGGCGGGTAATGCAGCCAGTGCGCTTTTAAGTTTATTCAATGCTTCGGGCACATCGGCTTCACGTATAGCACCCTCGTTGTTGCCACTTTGCCCCATCATTTTAAGAAGCTGGGTTGCGACTTTGCCAAACATAATAACGTTGCCAGTGCTTTCGCTGCTGAACTCAATCAACATAGTTGTCTCCAAAAGAGTAGGGGCTACCTTAGCTGACCGTTGCGGCAAAGGCTAACTTAAGTGTGTCTCTGGATCTGTTGGCAACCTTAAACACAAGGTGCTGGACTAATTCCAAATGCTCCAAGTCAATTATGAATGTTAGCATTTCGTTCGCCTGTAACTATATGTTTACAGGGTGGGATAGCGTATTTACGCAAGTTAATTATTAGCTTTGTGAACACAAGTTGGGTACAGTGTTGACCGTTGAGTGAGGGCTTTAATTCAAATCCTCAACCCGAATTTTTTTGTACCAATTGGGGGTGGGGCAGCGCTAGTCGTTGCCCCTTTTTTTTTGCTTTTGGTTTTCCGGGTCAGCTGCAAGTGATCGATAGTGGCTTAGCAAAAGCAAGAACATAACTTCTGTTGATTGTCTGTTACAGAAAATTCGCGAACGCCAGGTATCGCTAATGCAGTCTCCTGCCTCGAAAACGTCTTAAAATACTCGATCCAGCACTGTGCCGAACTCGTCCGCTGGCATATATCCGACCACTCTTGCGTTTTTTTGCTCAACACCATTGGCATCATAAAAAATGATTGCCGGTGGCCCGAAAATGCCGAATTCTTTAAGCAACGCTTTGTCCTGATCGTCGTTGGCAGTGACATCGGCCTGCAGTAACAAGCCCTGTTTCATTTTGGCGGCAATTTTTTGGTCTGTGAAGGTGAAGGCTTCCATTTCTTTGCAGCTGATGCACCAATCTGCATAGAAGTCGAACATCACAGGTGTATTGCTGGCACGTGCCTCAGCAAGTCTCGCATTCAGTTGATCAATGTTTTTAACTTTTTGAAAGGTTACATGTTCAGTGGCAGCACCACCGTTGCCTGCGAGGCTTAAGCCCTGCATTGGCCTAAACAATGTGCCAGTGCCGGTGGCTACACCGATCATTAGCAGTGTGCCGTACACCAGTCCGGCATACCCGAGTCCTTTACTCACGCGCCGCCAGCCGCGGGCATCTGCAGGCAGTGATTCAAATACTCCCATAAACATCGCAACGGTAATCAGCAGTAGTGCTGAAAGCAACATTGTGGCCCAGGTCGGAATGACACGGTCAAGCATATAGATCGCGAGCCCGAGTAACATGACACCAAAAATTGCTTTGGTGGTATCCATCCAGGCACCCGCCTGTGGCAGGTATTTGCCGAAGGCGGTACCGATAATCAACAGTGGCAGACCCATTCCCATGGCCAGTGCAAACAGCGCAGCACCACCGAGCACTGCATCGCCTGTCTGGCCAATGTAGATAAGCGCTCCAACAAGCGGGGCGGTTACACAGGGCCCGA
>CAYPDN010000006.1:31969-33597 GCA_964409445.1 uncultured Granulosicoccaceae bacterium | reverse complement strand
AAAAGCAAAAAGCAAAAAGCAAAAAGCAAAAAGCAAAAAGCAAAAAGCAAAAAAGTAAAAAAGTAAAAAAGTAAAAGTGGGACAACGGCTAATAGCTGTTTCGAAACTTTGCATTAGATTTGACTGGTGTGGTCCATACTGTTGTGTCGAATTTATTGTGAGAAATTTTATTAATCCCTGGGTAACTGTTTGGTTTAAGCCTCAAGCTACAGCTGTGTGGGCGAGGGATCATCGGCCATTGATTGGTGTGATTATTCTTTTGGTTCTGCATGTGCTCGTTACATTGGCGAGTTTTGCGGTTGGTGGGTCGGTGGAGGCCGATGCGGAGTCGATGAGTAGCAAGCATCGATTGGGGCTTTATATCGATATCTGGCTGATGCCGGTGGTTTTTTTGTTTGTGCTTTTTCAGGTTGGTAAACGCTTGCGCGGTGTTGCTGGTTTCAAAAATGTTCTTTGGGTTGTGGTGTGGAGTCAGTTGCCAATTATTCTTATGCAGTTGATTTCAATGCCGCTGGAGATTGCCGGCATGCAGATTTCGGAGCCGTTGTTCAGTAACAAAATTAGTACTGAGAATGGTGTGCTGGTAATTGATCCGCCGGTAATGCAATTAAATATGGATGCTGTGGTGTACTTTTTATTCAGTACCGTGTTTTTACTTTGGTCATTTCAGATTCTGTTGTCGGGTCTGGCGGCAGTTGAGGGGGTGACTCTCAAGCGTGCGATGTGGATTTTAACACTGGCGATGATCGCTCTGATGCTAATCAGATTGCCAGTAACCATTGCTTTGGCGGACAGGGATTTAATGGATATTCTGGGGCTTAAAGGGATTCTTGAAGTGAACTAGTAAATGTTGGTGTCTGGTCAACGGCTGCAGTTTGAATAGCGATAAACGGTCTATACTTGCGTTGAAGCCTACTGAGGATGTATTTTTTGAACGACTCGATACAGCAAAAAGAAGTCCCGACGCAAACTGATGCGCCTAAGCAAACCGAGACCCCGCAGCAAACGGAAGCATCCCAGGTTCTAAGTGAAATTGAATGTCGTGTGTTGGGTGCATTAATGGAGAAGCAGCTGTCAACGCCAGATAACTACCCTCTGACAATTAGCGGCCTGCTCAGTGCTGTAAATCAGAAGTCGAATCGTGAACCGGTTACCAACTACCAGCAGGGTGAGATTGTAAGAACGCTGCGGATGCTTGAAGAGCGTCGATTCGTGCGTTACGAGATGGGTGCTCGAAGTGAGCGCTACGAGCAGAGCTTTACCAGTGCAAATGGTTTCAGTAAAAAGCAACAGGCGCTGCTTTCAGTCTTAATGTTGCGTGGGCCGCAAACAGTGAACGAGTTGCAAACTCGAACGCAAAGATTATACGAGTACTCCGATCGCGATGATATGGTTGTGAGCCTTGAGCGATTGACACAAGGTGAAACACCAGCTGCTGTTTTAATACCCCGACAATCAGGTCAACGCGATGATCGCTACGGTCATGTATTGTGTGGTGAAGTGGCTTTAAGTTCTTCAGCTGTGGCTACAAGCGAAAAACGCCCGTCATCGCGATCTGAAATCGATGCATTAAAATGTGAAGTTAAATTATTGCGCGAGCAACTATCAGCGCTGTACGTACTGACGGG
>CAYPDN010000006.1:15894-31869 GCA_964409445.1 uncultured Granulosicoccaceae bacterium | reverse complement strand
CGGTGCGAATTGCATTGGCGAATTTAAAATGCTGATAAAACGTCCCTCCATGATGATCTCCAGCCGCCAGAAGTTTTTCATCAACTTCAATGGTTTCTATGGTTGCTGGTGATGCTTCGCGCGGCATGAAAGCTAAATCCGCATGCTTCGGAGGCGTGTCTGGCCAGAACCGGTCAGGGCCGGGCAGGCGTACCACTAGTTTCCCGTTGTCACCTACTGCGGTAATGATTTCCTGCGGGTCGGAGCCTTCGGCAAACATGCAGAGGTCCATTGAGCAGCGCATGCCGTTGTCAAAATCGACAATGGCCAGTGCGTTGTCAATGATATCTGGTGTTCTGCCATCGTAGCGTTCATCAAGATGGTTAACATCACAACCGCCGCTGGCAAATATTCTGGTTGGGTTAGCTTTGGTTATCAGGCACATTAAATCAAAATAGTGACAGCATTTTTCCACCAGGGTGCCGCCGGTGTTTTTGCTGAAGCGATTCCAGTCGCCGATCTTTGGTAAAAAAGGATAGCGGTGTTCCTGAATGGACAACATTTGTAAGTTGCCTATACGGTTCGACTGAATTTCTTTTATCAGTCGGCTGGTTGGTGGCATGTAGCGGTATTCCATTGCAACCCAGACCGGTGCTTTTCGATGTTTCATTGCACTGACAATTTCTTCGGTGTCTTCGATAGTAGTGCACAGTGGTTTCTCTACCAGTATCGGAATTTCCAGTGGCAGCAATTCTTTGAGTAGCGAGTGATGGGTGTGATTGGGGCTGACAATAACTAACGCGTCCGCGAGTGCTGCAAGATCTATTTCACAAGGTGAGCTAACTGCAGTTATGTGTTTGCTGCCAAGTTGTTCCGCTATTGCCAGTGATTCATTACGCATGGCCTGATCGGGATCGCAAATAACCGACACTGACGTATTCTCAAGCAGTGCGATATTGCGTATGTGTTCCTGGCCCATCATGCCAGCGCCAATAATGGCGTATCTGATTTCTGTCATGCGGGTACTTTACCGGTACGCCGCCGTAGTGCAAGTGCCAGTGATAGTGCAAGTACGCCACCATTGCGGTGGCGTACCTCAGGCCGAATGGCTAATCTTCAACGCTGGTTATCACACCTCGTTCGCGCAGCATTCTTATGATTTGCTCGGCACACTGCTCTGCAGACATATTGGAAGTATCTACCAGTATCTCTGGCGACTTTGGATGCTCGTACGGAGAATCAATGCCAGTGAAGTTTTTCAGATCACCACTGCGGGCTTTTTTGTACAGTCCTTTAGGATCGCGTTCTTCAGCGATTGCCAGTGGTGTTTCGACGTATACTTCCAGAAATTCGTCTTCATCCAAAAGTGCTCGTGCCATCTGGCGTTCAGCACGGAAGGGTGAGATGAATGCTGTTAGAACAATCAGGCCACTGTCTACCATTAGCCTTGCAACTTCGCCGATCCTACGGATATTTTCTACACGATCTTCGTCGGTAAAACCAAGGTCTTTGTTAAGACCATGGCGTACGTTATCACCGTCTAGAAGGTAGGTGTGGCGACCTTGACTGGCCAGCTTTTTTTCCACGATGTTGGCAATAGTTGATTTTCCGGAACCTGAAAGCCCGGTGAACCACAACACACAGGACTTCTGTGCTTTAAGATCAGAGCGTAGTTTTTTGTCTATATCGACAGCCTGCATATGGATATTTTGTGAGCGCCGCAGTGCAAAATTCAATGTACCTGCACCAACTGTTTCATTCGTTAGCCGGTCCACCAGAATGAAGCTGCCTGTAGCGCGATTGTCATCGTAGTTATCGAAAGCTATTTGTCGGTCGAGATTGATATTGCAGTTACCAATGTTATTCATCTCAAGTGTCTTGGCAGCATTTTGCTCGAGAGTGTTGACGTTTATTTCGTGCTTGATATCGGTAATTGTCGCGGTCGAAGTACTGGTGCCACATTTGAGCAAATACTGTCGGCCAGGTAGCATAGGCTCTTCATTCATCCACACAATGGTGCTTTCAAACTGATTGGCGGAGCTTGCCGGTGTTTCTGTTGTGGAGATAATATCTCCGCGCGAAATATCTATTTCATCTTCTAGGATCAGTGTGATTGCCTGGCCTGCAACTGCCAGATCCAGATCACCGTCCTTAGTCACGATGCGTGCGACCGAGGTGGTTTTGCCTGATGGCTGTATGCGGATCGGGTCACCGGTTTTTATGCTGCCACTTGCAACAGTGCCAGCAAAGCCGCGGAAATCGAGATTAGGTCGGTTAACCCACTGGACCGGCAGTCTGAAAGGTTTATTTAGGGCGGCTTCCTGATCTACTTCCAGTGTTTCGAGTAGCGACAATAACGTACTGCCGTGGTACCAGGGCATATTAGTACCGCGTTCGGTGATGTTGTCGCCGAGCAGAGCAGATACCGGAATAGTGGTGATGTTCTCTATCTCAAGCTGATCTGAGAATGCCTTAAATTCTTCGGTAATTTTATCAAAGGTGCTTTCAGAGTAGCCAACCAGATCCATCTTGTTGATCACCAGCACGGCATTGCGAATGCCCATCAGTGATGCAAGGTAGGAGTGTCTTTTGGTTTGAGTTTGAACGCCCTTGCGAGCGTCGACCAGAATGATTGCTGCATCTGCAGTCGATGCGCCGGTAATCATATTTCTGGTGTATTGCTCATGACCTGGGGCATCTGTCAGGATGAACTTGCGCTGATCCGTGTGAAAGTAGCGATAGGCTACATCGATTGTGATGCCTTGTTCACGTTCTGCGGCGAGACCATCTACCAACAGAGCAAAATCAAGGGAGTCACCCTGAGTGCCGTGTTTTTTTGAGTCTGCCGCTACACTCTCAAGTTGATCTTCAGTCAGTGCCTGAGATTCAAACAGCAGGCGTCCTATCAGTGTACTCTTGCCATCATCAACACTGCCGCAGGTAATCAGCTGCAGCATGTCTTTGGTTTCATGAAGGTCAAGATACTTTTCAATGTCGGTCTGTATCAGTTCTTTTGTGGCATTCATTAGAAGTAGCCCTCCTGTTTTTTCTTTTCCATCGAGGCACTGTTGTCGTGGTCAATCAAGCGGCCTTGTCTTTCTGAGTTTTTAGAAATCAACATTTCCTGTATGACTTCAGATACCGTAGTAGCATCGGATTCGATGGCACCTGTTAGCGGGTAACAACCCAGTGTGCGAAACCGCACTCGTTTCATGATTGGTGCCTCGCCCTGATTCATTGGCATCCGGTCGTCGTCGACCATAATCCAGGTGCCGTCACGCAGCACTACAGGTCTTTCTGCGGCAAAATACAATGGCACCATGGGTATATTCTGTTGGTGTATGTATTGCCAGATATCCAGTTCAGTCCAATTGGAAATCGGAAACGCACGGATGCTTTCACCAGGTTTTGTTTTGGTGTTGTAGAGGTTCCACAGCTCGGGGCGCTGATTCTTGGGATCCCATCGGTGCTGATCAGTTCTGAACGACAATACTCTTTCTTTGGCACGGGATTTTTCTTCGTCACGTCTTGCGCCACCAAAGGCAATATCAAAGCCATGTTTGTCCAGTGCCTGTTTCAGTGCTTCGGTTTTCAGGATATCTGTATGTATTGCCGAGCCATGCGTAAACGGGTTAACGCCTTTGTCTATGCCGACAATATTTTTATGAACAATCAGATCGACTCCAGACTCTTTAACTATTTTGTCGCGAAACTCATACATGGCCTGAAACTTCCAGCCGGTATCTACGTGTAGCAACGGGAACGGTGGTTTGGCGGGGTAAAAGGCCTTTTGGGCGAGATGCAGCATCACGGCGCTGTCCTTGCCGATAGAGTAAAGCATGACCGGCTTTTCAGCAGCGGCAACTACTTCTCGCATAATGTGGATGCTTTCAGCTTCAAGCTGTTGCAAATGGGTGAGGGACATTGAGTTAGTCTTCCTGAAATTGTATTTAGATTTATTGGTTGATTGATTCTCAGTGGTCTTTCCCGCTTCATGGCCGTCTACGTGGCCGACTACATGGGCTGAGGGAACTGCACTGTTTTCAACATCCGAAAGTATTTCTGTCTTCACATCAGTTGACGGGTGCTGATAAAAATTTATGTCTGACTTTTGTTCCAGCCAGTCTTTTGTTTGGCTGGTGAGCGCCGGGTTGTGACCGTGCCAGATGACTGTCAGTTTTGGTTTGTCCGCAGACAATCTTTCAAAGAAGTCGATGAATCGATCTGCGTCACTTTTGTATTCTCCTGCCAGCCAAAAGTATTTGCCTTTGGTTGTATGCGCGTATAGATATTTTTGAACACGGTTTTCTGGGCCGGTGCAGGTAGCAAGGCCTGCCCAGTAAATGGTTGCATCTCGTTTGCGGGAAGTGTCGGTGATACTTTTATATTCAGTCGCAATCCAGTCACTGTATCGCTCTTGTGACTTGCAGGCCCGATAGTGGCTGGCTGAGCCAAGGTTCCATTCCTCGACGTACTTGCCAACCGTTCTGGCGCTTGCCTCTACTCCCAGTCTCTTTGCCTCGTCGCCGAGTGCATCGTTTGACCATGGCTTGTTGCTCGATGGTCTGCTGAAGGCGGCAGCTCTGAGTTTCGCCATTGCATCGGCAGATGCTGTCCGGTCGCCGGATGGCCTGCCGCGAGGTTTGACGTCCACCGCTTCCCATCCACCTTTCATAAACTGCTTGTGGGCAGCAATAATGGTTGGAGAGGACAAATCAACTAAATTGCTGATTTCTTTTAATTTTCGACCTTCCAGCCGCAGTTTGACGGCCAAACGTCGCCGTTCGTTTAGTGCAGAGGTGCCTGTGGAGTTAACTGTCATATGTTGTAGTAGCGGATAAAAAATTAAACATTTAAGGTTTAATTTAGATAGTTAAATATTTAATTGCAAGAAGTGTGCTAATCAATCTGGAATTGTGTTCTAAAAGTTGTTTTTAGGCTCTTCCTGCGGAAATGCCCTGTGTTCCTCTGCTGCTACAAGCTGTAGCTGTTGCTGAACGAGATCATTGGACGGAGTGAAACTTTGAGAATTAATACGTTGGTAGCTGGCTAGTCGGATAAACTCCGCCTTAAAGTGTTTCACTGCGGCCAAATCGGTCGATTGAGGGTTTTAAGATGAGTATTGCAACGAGATATCCCGGCAATAAGATGTTGCCTGTAGCCTTTGCCGTCGCTGTGGGTGTCAGTGTTTTCTCCGGTCAGTTGGCAGCCGGAGGACCTGATGCAGACAATGATGATTTGTCAGATGTACGTGAAGCTGAGCTGGGCACTGACCCGAACAATCCGGATACCGATGATGACGGTTTGCCAGATGGTCCGGAAGTCGATTTTTATGGCACTGATCCGCTGGTCGCAGATACCGACAAAGACGGATTGAGCGATGGCGACGAAGTGATAACTTTTATGACCGATCCCGTCCTGGCGGATACAGATGGTGATGGACCGACAGACGGGCAGGAAGTTGATCTCGGTACAGACCCAACCGTTGCAGGGACTGATACCGATGGCGGATCGGATGACGCAGATGGCGATACAGATGGGGACGGTCTTTCAGATGCAGAGGAAGCAGAGATTGGAACAGACGTGAATAACCCGGACACAGATAGTGATGGTCGCTCCGATGGAGTAGAAGTAGACACGGGTGGTGATCCACTTGATCCGGATATGGACGGTGATGGCATCCTTGATGGAGGCGAAATTGTTAACGTCAACGACAGCGGCGAAATTATTGATTCGGACGGCGACGGTATTGCAAACTTCGCAGATCTCGATAGTGATAACGATGGCATACCGGACAGCACTGAAGGTTTTATCGATTCAGATGGTGATGGTCTTGGCGATGCTTTTGATCTCGACAGTGATAACGACGGTATCACTGATGTTATTGAAGCGGGTGGTGTTGACGCTGACAATGATGGCCGGGCCGATAATGTTGGCTCAGAGCTGATTCCGCCAGATAGTGATGGTGACGGTATAGTGGATGTGCTTGATCTGGATTCAGACAACGACGGTATACCGGATCTGGTTGAGGCTGGTGGTACTGATGCAAACGGTGACGGGCGGGCGGATGACTTCACAGATGATGATCTCGATGGTTTGTCAGATGCTTTCGGTGCTGGTGGCCTGGTTGATATAGACACTGATGCAGATGGGCAGCCTAATCGGCTCGATCCTGATTCAGATGGTGATGGAATCTCAGATTTAGTCGAGTCCGGTGGCGTAGACGCCGACGATGACCAATTGGTTGATGACTTTACAGATGCCAACAGTGACGGTTTTGATGATGGCCTTGATGGTATTGCGATTGACATTCCCGATACTGATGGTGACGGAATCGGCGATGTGCTCGACGGCGATGTGGTGCTCGATGATGACGGTGTTGTGGTTACCCCGACAAGTGCTGATGAAGGCGTAATAATTACCGGCATTGATGGTAGTGCCTTTGGTTGCTCTGTCGGACCGTCTGGATATAGTACAAATCGCGTTGATCCTTCAATGCCGATGTTGCTTCTGCTTTCGCTTTGCGGGTTGTTCTACAGCCGTAAAGCTAACGGGCGCCGCAAGGCTAAGGTCTTACCAGCTAATAAGACGGTCAATTAAACTAGATCGATCAGTTTTGTAGTCCCCACGCAGTGGGGACTTAACTTATCAAGTTTAGTGCTCAGGTAATCAGTCTGTTCTTTCGGCTGAGGCTTTAAAAAATTTTGCAATTGTATCGGCGATTGCAGCGGAGTCGGTCGGTTTATCAGCAGCAATTGATGCTTCCGCCTCAGCCTGTGATTCGCCTGGCAAATTTTCTTTTCGTGCCGCAAACAATTCTTTAAAGAAGTTACTGGTGAATTCCGGGTGCGGTTGTATTGAGTATGCTTTGTCCCCATACGCTAACGCTGCGTACTTACAGAATGGAGTTGAGCCGACCACTCTGGCGTCTTTAGGAATAGTGATCACCTGGTCCTGGTGCCAGGCATAAAGCGGCACCGCTTCCGCATGGCCCTCAAGTTTGTATTCAACACGTCCAGCTGACCAGCCACCGTCGAACTTTTCTACTTTGCCACCGAGCGCCTGAGCCAATATCTGGTGACCGAAACAAATGCCAACGATAGGAATATCTGTTTGGTAAGCACTGCGTATAAAATCTTCCAGTGTGGCGATCCATGGCAAGTTCTCGTAAGCGCCGAATTTTGAACCTGTTAGCAACCATCCGTCTGCGTCATTGACTGATTCTGGAAACTCTCCGTCTACGCATGCCCAGTTTGCAAATTCAAAGTCATAGCCATCAAGCAATCGTTCGAATGCGTTTGCGTAACTGCCGTGTTGATTGATTGTATTTTCCGGCGGGTGGCCAGTGATCAGAATACCGATTTTCATTTGGCTAATTTTCAGTGGCCGGTTTTAAACAAGTCGAGTAGATGATACCCGGTAGTTGCGGACGCGCATACTGATAGAATTATATTCGATCTGCGGAAAGCGACAGCCAAAAAAAACCACCTGCCGAGTGGCAGGTGGTTAAGGTTGGCAATTGACAATCAGCAGGTGTGCGGGGGTTCAGCACCTGCCATGTCAGGGTGGTTAATGTCCTGACGTTTAAAATAATGTCATGACGATAATCCATTGTCAAGTGATCAGCCCTGGTCGGTATTGTGGCAGCAAGGCTGTTTACGCTGGTAGAAAATTACGGTTTAAAAAATAATTTTGTAATGGCTGAATTTAGGTGCGTTGGCCATAACATAAGAACTAGTGTGGTGTTTGTTGATACACCACTACGCACGGACACCAAGCCATTGCAGAATAAACTTGAGCGATTGTCAGCACTGGATCAGCTGTTTCGATACCGTGCAGCAGCGCCTGAAGGTGAGGCCTGGTTTCAGGTGGTGAAGGGAGATATCCCGGTACTCATTTCTGCACCCCACGCCTGTATGCATGTGCGTGACGGTGTGAGTAAAATGCAGGAAGAATATACTGGGGCAATCGCGCTTTTTTTGGCCGAGCTCTGCGGCTGCCATGCAGTTGTCACACGCTATAAAACCTATGAGGACCCGAACTGGCAATCGGACAGTATCTATAAAGATGCAATCGGATCACTGGTGTCCGACCGTGATATACGGTTTTGTATTGATTTACATGGCATGAGAAACATATACCACATGGGTGTAGCGCTCGGCACAATCAACGGCAATGCCTGCGACCCGCACCTGGTGTTGCCACATTTTTTGAATGCAGGTTTCAGACACGTTGCTCTGGAAGAGCTTGCGCCAGATAAGCAAAACGCATGGTGCAATGTGGTTGTAGATCACCCTAAGTTTACCGGCGGCCTGACTAATAACACAGTGACCCGTTTTGTGTCACAGCAACTTGGAATACCAGGTGTGCAAGTGGAATTATCATCACAAGCGCGGGTGGTAGAGTCTGCAGCCACTGATGACTGGCCGCTGGAATATCGTGGTGATCCGGTTGCTATAAATGCGTCTTTGGCGGCGTTGCAAAGTCTTATTGTGGCAAACGCATGAGTGGTTCTGTTACTGCTGAAGTATTGCTTTTAGCGGGCGTTGTTTTTTTGTTGGCCGGTACTGTTAAGGGTGTGCTTGGCATTGGTCTGCCGACAATCAGTATTTCTATGTTGGCACAATTTGTTGATCCGCGCGTTGCAATTGCCCTCTTGCTATTACCTGCTTTGATTACCAACAGCTGGCAGATTTACCGAGGTGGACAAATAAAAAGATCCGCTCAGATATTGTGGCCGTTTGTCGTGACGATGGCTGTGGTGATGTTTGTGTCAGCCCTGTTTGCAGCCCGTACCAGCGTAAAAGTGTTGGTTTTGGGTATGGGGGTGATGGTCGTGTTGTGGACAATCACGAGCTTTATTCGAACGCCGCCTCAAATCCCACAGCATCATGAGCGCAAAGTACTGTTCGGTTTAGGTGCTGTTTCCGGTGTCATGGGTGGTTTGACCGCCATGTGGTCTCCGCCGATGATTATTTATCTGCTGTCAATACGTTGTGATAAAGAAGATTTTGTGCGCTTTACCGGCTTTATGATTTTGTGTGGCACCGTGCCGCTGACGCTCGGTTACATTGTTAACGGGCTACTCGATAAAACGCTCGCCATTGCCTCTTGTTTGATGATCATTCCAACGTTAATCGGATTTTCTGCAGGAGAGTACTTGCGCCAGTATCTTGGTGGCAAGCAATTTCAAATGGCGGTATTGGCACTCTTCTTCTTGATGGGGCTTAATCTTATCAGGCGATCTTTTATATTATAAAGTTACTTATATTTACCATCCCACGGTGTAGTATCGAGTGTGGCGGATTTGCCGTCCGCAGCGACTGCAGGTCTGTTCAACTCAAACATGTTACTTGCATTAACGATTGCGTAATCCATGTAGCCAAGGCGTGCCACAGGTTGCATTGAAGGTATGTCTACTCTTCCTTCGACAATAAATTTGTCATTAATATACACACCGACAACCTCAAGTATGACAGTAGTAAACCCGGTACCTGTCTGTTCATTAACAGGCAGTGGAATCGATTGCCACAATTTGCACTCAAATGCTGCAGGACAATCTGCCACGCGTGGTGGTTTGACAAAAGTGGATGCCTCAGTGTCGAGCTCTGCAAGAGAGAATTCATTGACTGAGGTATCTACTGCAGCGCTGCTCATGTTCATTGCATCCATCAATTCGCGGTGGACTACGCAAACCGTGCATTCTTTGGTCTCGAGAATATTAACTACCGAGTCTTTACCGTTTGCGATCGATGCTGCCAGAAACGGGGGTTTGTCAGAAAGTGCGTTAAAGAAACTAAAAGGCGCGAGGTTGTACTGACCTGACGCAGAAGTGGTTGATATCCAGCCGATTGGTCTGGGTACAATCAGCGCTTTGAACGGATCGAATTGCATTCCGTGATCGGGCTTTGTGGTGTCGTAGTGCATTGCCGATATTGTCTGGCTGGAGATAGTGACAGCATAGCATTCCAACGTTCGCGGCGGGGTAAGCTTTCCGGTTTTGTGTGTGCTCTAATCCGCGACAACTGGTAGCTATGAGTTTTTGCAGATGCATCCAACTGAACTGGTATTGTCGCCGCGGCTGCGCAAAACAGCTTTTGAAGAACGGGTCTTCGACCTTGGAATTCAGAGCTTTACAATCTACAACCACATGACACTGCCAGTCGGGTTTAGCAGTAATCCGGAGGCGTATCAGCACCTTTGCGAACACGTACAGGTATGGGATGTTGCTGCGGAAAGACAGGTGGAGGTGGTAGGGCCGGATGCAATGCAGCTGGTGGAACTTATTACCCCGCGTGATATTTCCACCTGTGATGTCGGGCAATGTGTGTATGCACCGCTCGCCGACGAAGACGGATTGGTTGTAAATGATCCGCTCATATTGCGTCTTGCTAAAGATCGTTTCTGGATTTCTATCGCCGACTCTGATGTGATGCTTTGGGTAAAAGGCATTGCCTGGGGTCGTGGCTTAGACGTGAAAGTGTTTGAGCCGGATGTTAGTCCGCTCGCGGTGCAGGGGCCGAAGGCCGATGATCTGATGGCTGACCTGCTGGGTGAGTCGGTTCGCGAAATACGGTTTTTCAGGTTTATTGAAACTGAAATTGCAGGGTCGCCTGTTGTACTTGCTCGATCCGGTTGGAGCGGCCAGGGTGGCTATGAAATTTACCTGCAAAACTCGGCTGATGGCCTGGCATTGTGGGATACTGTCTGGCAGGCGGGTGAGCGGTACAATGTTAAAGTGGGCGCGCCGAACACTATCGAGCGGCTCGAGACCGGTTTGAAGTCATACGGCAGCGATATGTCGCATGATGATCACGTACTTGAGTGTGCTTTTGACCAGTACCTGAATCTTGATAAGCCTGCAGAATACATGGCGCGTGAGTCGATCGCACAAATGCAAAAAAATGGAATCAAGCGCCGCTTGTGTCACCTAATGGCAGAAGGAGACCCGTTACCGGGTCTGCGAGAGCGTTGGGAAGTCAAGCAGAATAAAACGCTTGTTGGCCAGGCCAGTAGCTGTGCGTGGTCTCCAAAGTACAAAGCGAATTTATTATTCGCCATGCTGTCGATTGACGTGAGTGAGCCCGGAACAGAGTTGACACTGATGGTTGATGGTGTGCCAGTGGATGCTGTCGTGAGAACAGATCGCTGGAAGTAAACGCCAGCACAGCATTATTGCTAATCCCCCTTTATGATGAAGAACAAATAAGACCACAAAATCTAAAAGAATGACCGCTACCTTAACAATGCGATTGCCCGATGACTGGCACGTACATCTGCGTGATGGTGCTGTTATGAAAGCGGTGTTGCCAGATACCGCCAGACATTTCGGGCGTGCGCTGGTGATGCCAAATCTGGTGCCACCAGTTGTCACCATGCAGGATGCAGTCGACTACCGTGAACGGATTATGGCCTGCATACCCGCAGGATCTGAATTTAGTCCATTGATGACTCTATATTTAACAGAGACGAGTAGTGCTGATGATGTAGCAGCAGCGCATAAGGCAGGAGTGATTACTGCGGTGAAGTTATACCCGGCGGGCGCCACTACAAACTCAGACTCGGGTGTCCGAGATGTTACAAAAGTAGCGCCGGTACTTGAGCGAATGGCAGAAATCGGATTGCCTTTGTGTGTTCACGGTGAGGTCACTGATCCGTCTGTCGACATCTTTGACCGCGAAGCGGTGTTTATTGAGACGGTGCTCGACCCACTGCGACGCAGGACACCGGGATTGAAAGTGATTATGGAGCATGTCACCACCGAAGATGGTGTGCGGTATGTACAGAGCGAGCCGCAGAGTCTTGCGGCAACAATTACAACCCACCACCTCATGATTAACCGCAACCATATTTTTCAGGGTGGTATTCGGCCACATTATTACTGCCTGCCTATTGCCAAGCGTGAGCATCACAGGCTGGCGTTGCGCGCGGCCGCAGTTTCTGGTGATAGTCGTTTTTTTCTCGGCACTGACAGCGCACCACATGTTGACGGCGCGAAAGAGAGTGCCTGCGGTTGTGCCGGAGTTTACAATTCACCCAATACGCTCTCCTGTCTGGCCCATGTGTTTGAAGAAGAAAATGCGCTGGACAAACTAGAGTCGTTTGTCGCGTTAAATGGTGCGGCATTTTACGGAGTGAGTCCAAGTGAAAAATCCATTACGCTTAAAAAGCAAAGCAACCCTGCAGCACCTGCTGCAAAATTGAAAACTTCAGACGGCGATGTCACCGTGTTCGATCCAATGTGTGATCTGCACTGGTGTGTTGTATAACTTTGACCGATTCGGCCTAATACGGGTTCAAGCCTAAAAACCTGGTTCAAGCTTAAGAGACTATGTTTCAGAACACTTTTCCTGACAAAGAAACGATGGCAGATCTAACTGCCAGAATGCTGCTGGAAATCAATGCGGTACATTTTCGTGCCGATCAGCCGTACAAGCTGACATCCGGGCTTGCCAGTCCGGTCTACATTGATTGCAGGAAACTGATTAGCTATCCGCGTATTCGTGCAGCGCTAATGGATTTTGCAGTCTCCACACTACTTCGCGATGCCGGCTTTGAAGCATTCGATGCAATTGCAGGTGGAGAGACCGCAGGTATTCCGTTTGCCGCATGGATTGCAGAGCGTATGGGATTGCCAATGCAATACGTGCGTAAAAAGCCCAAGGGCTTTGGTCGTGATGCGCAGATCGAAGGGCACCTCGAAGAAGGTCAGCGGGTATTGCTGGTTGAAGACCTGACTACTGACGGTGGCTCCAAGCTGGTGTTCGCAGATGCGCTTCGAGCAGCGGGTGCAGTAACAGACCATACGCTGGTAATCTTTTACTACGATGTATTTCCCGATACACAATCAAAGCTTGCAGCTCGCGGTCTGACGTTACATCATCTTGCTACCTGGTGGGATGTGCTGGCACGCTGTCGTGCCGAAGGTCATTTTGATACCGCAACGCTTGATGAAGTAGAGAAGTTTCTGCATCAGCCATTGCAGTGGTCTCAGGATCACGGTGGGTCTTATCAGCCAAAGGCGTAAGTTTTTTTTCGATTGCCTGGCCTATTTGGAGATAGATTTTTATATGTACAGTGCCGCTTTTATTTTTGAGCCGGGAGACTACGATGAAGAGTTTTATCTGCTGGACAACCAGATCCATGAGATCGCAGACTCAATAGAAGGGTTTCTTGGTCGTGAGTCGTGGCAAACAACTGATGGTAAGAGGATCAACGCAACTTACTATTGGCAGGATAAAAGCGCTTTGAAGATGTTTTCAATGCACCCCAGGCATATTGAGGCGAAGCGCCAGTATAAAAAGTGGTACAAGGGATTTCATGTTGTCATTTCCGAGATTCAACAGTCATACGGCGATGGTTTCTTCCCTCACATCACACCCAACAGCCGATCAAATGACGGAGCAGGCCAGGCACCTACACAGGCACCGGCACGATAATACTTTTATCAGCACTTAGTTGAATTAACCAGATGCAGCATGACAACTACGTTGTAGACGATATGATTTCTGCCAAAGCCATTGCCGCCAGAGTGGAGGCGATGGCAGTGGAAATTTCCGAACACTTTGCTGACACAGAGCAGTTGGTGGTTATCGGTTTGTTGCGCGGTTCGTTTATGTTTATCTCTGACCTGGTTCGAGAGCTGGACTTGCCTGTGGAGGTCGACTTCCTTGAAACCTCGTCGTACGGTGACTCTACAGTGTCATCGCGCGAGGTACGCATTCTGAAAGATCTGCGCGGAGAAATTAAAGGCCGCGATATTCTGGTAGTTGAAGACATCGTCGATACCGGCCATACGTTGAACCACGTGATCCACTTGCTGGAATCGCGTGAGCCGGGCCGTATGATGGTGTGTGCGTTGCTCGATAAGCCAGAACGCCGTGAAGTGGACGTCAAGGCGGATCTTGTCGGCTTTGAAATAGAGGACAAATTCGTTGTCGGCTACGGCATTGATTACGCACAGAGAAATCGGAATCTGCCATACATTGGTGCGGTTCGATTCCTCGACTAGTTATTACCAGGCACAAGCGCAGCGTTCCTCAATAGCCACATTCGGTTCCGCATCCAACTGGAACTTGTCTCGCCGTCGCGTTAAAATTCCGGTCTTGCCCACAACCGTGTTGAATCAAATGACAGCCAGTGCCACATATTCCCCTCTCGCCAACGTAGTACTTAATAACCAGAATGTCCTGGTGCGCAATGTGTTGCTGGCGGTGGCGGGTTCCATCGCATTATGGATCAGCGCCAAGGTGCAAATTCCATTTATCCCTGTGCCGATGACCTTACAGACTCTGGCTGTGCTGATTATCGGTATGGCCTATGGATGGAAGCTGGGCGGTGCAACTGTTGCACTTTATCTGGCTCAGGGAGCAATGGGATTGCCGGTGTTTGCAGGCACCCCTGAAAAAGGAATTGGACTGGCGTATATGGTCGGACCGACTGGCGGTTTCCTGTTGGGCTTTCTGATTGCTGCAGTTGCTGTGGGCTACCTTGCGGAGCGTGGTTGGGACAGAAACATTCTCACTACGGCTGGTGCGATGTTAATTGGTAACGCATTGATCTACGTACCGGGTCTGTTATGGCTTGCTAAGGCCTACGGTATGGGCAAAGCAATTGAATGGGGTATCGAGCCCTTTATAATGGGTGATCTTTTCAAGTTGGTGCTGGCAGCGTTGTTTATGCCACTGATCTGGAATGTTGTGAAACGGATGTCTGACGGGCAGTAACTTCCTCGCGGTGCCCCGTAATGGTATTTCAAACTGAGATACCATTACGATAGATACTACTGGTGCACGGCCCTGGTGGGCACAGTATGGCCTGTCTCACAAATCAAGTGCTTGTATCCCATTGGTATAGTATGTCTCGACCCGATGATTGTTGATCGCGCATAACATTGCGTCTTTTATGACGTTAGTAGTGGATCAACAATATGTACCGAAAATACTTAAAACATAACTTATTAGGCCTGTGCGCTCTCGCGATAACTGCATGCGGATCAGCTTCTTCGTCAAAGGATATAAGCAACTCTGAAATTGATGCCCGGATAACCGTTGATGGCGAGGGCAATAATGTTCTGATTCAGGCAGATCTGCAAACTATAGCTCCGAAATTCCAGGGTAAACCTATTCGTCTCTCTACCGAGGATCAACTGACAGCGAATCTGGATGGTGAGGTAGCAGAGCTTACTGATACTCTGGCACAGGAAATTCTGGATGACGGTTTAATACCCCTCCTTCTTACATCCCTCCTTTTTTCATCAGACAGCACATTCGTTGGCGGTTTCAACAATAACCGGGATGGTGCCGAGGTTACCGTTACTCTCAACAGGGCAGGCGAGCGTGCCTACGGAAGTGTGATGATGCCAGATCCGGTATTTATGAACGCACCTTCTGCCGCTGATACCTTTACCGCGGGTGATAGTATTTCTATCGTCTGGACAGCGGGCGATCCAACCCGTGATGTATTTCTTACAATTCGAAGCAGTTGTCCGGTGGAAAATGATCAGGGCATTGATAATTTTTATTACTCTGATTCTGTTTCGGACACGGGCATTGCAACGATTTCAGTTAACGAAATTGCTAATCAGACACGATCTCAAATGCCAACTGGTGTGAATTGTACTGCTGAAATTAGAGTTGCCAGAAATGAACAAGGTACTACTCGTGGTTTTGGCAGCGGGATTATAACTGCCACCCAGAGCGCAAATGTCGCTGTGAACCTTATTCCCTAAAGGTATTCCTTCTTTAGTGACAGAGTAGTTCGATAGCTGCAGACTACAAGCAGGCAGCTATTGCTGCGTTGTTTTTGATTTCTCCTCAGGCCTCACAAATAACCGGACAAACACTAATTGTGGATGGTGGCTGGACGTCGGTAAGCCCGGTACCCAATCTGGATTTTGTGGAGTCTGATTGATAAACATTCGAAACACTGCCCACGGTGACTGGAGAGAAGGCTATGTGTCCAACCAGAGTATTTTCTTTGATCGCAACTAGCGAG
>CAYPDN010000006.1:0-15794 GCA_964409445.1 uncultured Granulosicoccaceae bacterium | reverse complement strand
TGGAGAGAAGGCTATGTGTCCAACCAGAGTATTTTCTTTGATCGCAACTAGCGAGAGAGTCAGATCACCAGCTTCGCGCAAAGCATCGATTACAGCGGGCGCAGTGCCGTCGCTATAAGCCATTGGTGCGAAGGCTGTGTCTGTCAATTGATGTATAAGTGGAATATCTGCAGGTAATTCGCTACGTAATTCCATTGTTATAACTGCGGTTGTACCGAAGCTGAAACACAGGGGACTGGACTTGCTTGTTTATCGGGAGGAAGAGCTCTTTCTTCGTCTGCCTGTACGGTAATTACTTTCCGTTCGGTTGTTAAATATCGACCCGGAAGAGCTCCTGCTGCGCGTTGAAGTTCGATTAAGGTTTCGAGCGCGGGTGAGTTCAGTGCGGTGAATATTGTTTTGATCCAGGTTGGATTTGCTGGTTCTGCTGCTGCGACGCTTTTTGACTCTGTGTTTTACCGGAGTTGCCGACACCATCAGGCTTGATCCAAACATGATGAGTAGACCGACAGGAATTATTCCAGCACCGGATCTAAGGTTAATGGAACGTACTGACAGACTGGCTAAATCCTCTGCCTCCGCGAGCGCTCCTGATACGGTCAGCAAGGTAAGTACAAATGTCACAGCACCGAGGCTTGCTGCCGCCACTAGCAGAATACTACTGCCGATATATGCACCGTAAATTCCAAGTACCCCCAGGGCAACCAGAATGATACCCCCAGGGACTACGCCCTGCGAGAACATGTAACCAACAGTTGCGTCCTGAAGATGATTCGCGATAGGCATACAGCAACCAATAAGTAAAATAGCTGATCCGATCAGGCTAACTATCTGTTTACCATTCATTACACAATTACTCCCCTAAAACCAGGCTTGAAACCGAGCCTTTAACCGATTCTAAGATACCTAATTGTGGTCTGATCTACTGCCTTAAGTGGGTAATTTATCTTTACAATGTCGCGGAAAACTATCTTCCATTCGCATCCGTCGTTTTAACAGCACTTCAGTAGTGAATGCGAAAGCTTGAATTTCCAATGGGCGAAGTTACGGGAATTTTGCAGGAATGTACCTATGTATTTTGACCAGCGCGGTTACCTCAAAGCACCAATGGATCAAATAGCGATCCTTGTATCAAGGAAGGTAATGGATTTGGTTCGGCGATAGAGCAACGAAATGTAGATTGGGGATTGGGTAATAAAAGGCGGCCAGGTAGCGAATGTTATGGCAGGATTAATAGCAGCTTTGTCGATAAAAATTCTTAAGGATTTTCGAATTGAAAAAAGCAGGTAACCGTTCGGTCTCTGATTTCTGCAGCGCTATAATTTGTTTGTCATTAAAAATTAGTTGCAAAGCAATGAGTCCCGATTTCGTTATTAACGCTTTAGAAAGTGAGAGTTTCTCAAAGTATTTTGAAATGTCGAATGCCGAGTTGAACTCAATTGGGGCATATCTCTTTACAGCAGACAAATGCCCCTGCTACCCATGCAGAGTATCTCTGGAAGATGCAAAGGTAGGGGAGACGGTTTTGGCGATAACTTATGAGCATCATTCTGTAGCCGGGGCCTACAGATCTTGCGGGCCAATTTTTGTACGAAAAAAAGCAGCATCAGCGTTAACTAATAAAAATAGTATTCCGGATATGTTGGTGCATCGGACGCTTTCAGTGAGAGGGTATAACAATGAATCGTTGATGATTGAAGCCGATATTATAGCTGGCAAAGATCTTGAGGCCACGCTTGCAAGTCAGTTTTTAAACGATTCGGTAGACTACATTCATATTCATAATGCAGGTCCCGGTTGCTTTAATTGTTCCGTAACAAGAGTCTGAGTCGGAATGCTTGCGGAAAGAAAAATTACCGCTGGAGTGTGTGGGTGCAACGGACAATACCATTGACTAGTATCTATACTCAACAGGTATCCTCACCGTTCTCTCAAGTCGCAGAAGAACGGTGAGTATTTCACTGAGCGAGGAGTTCTATAACTGCCCCTTCATAATATAAAAATAGTTAGAAGCAGAAATAACAGTTGCTATCATCGATCTCGCATTGGCTTTCTTCGAGCGATAATCTCCAGTTCGGTAGCAGCGCTTACAGAATCGGGCAGGTTGCTGGCCCAGGTCACATCGCCGCGTGTTAAGCCGATGTCCTTAAGCGTCTTTTCGTCAAGCACTGCTAAGCTCTTAACTGCTTTTCGATTCATGCGATGTTGTCTGCGTTCTGAGAGCCAATGGCTGATGCTGTCAATTCTCCTTTGTGACCAGGTGAAAAATCGTTGGGTTAGTACATTATGTGCACTGGGGTTACAGTTAGTTTCCAGACACTGTTCGGTCATGAGTTGCTCCTTGTGTGGTTAATCTTAGGCGGAGCGCTTGTGGGCTCCAGCTGTAATTCGAAATATGCATTCGCGAACTACATGGCTGGACTATCGGCGTAATTCATGATTCAATCAAACGAAATATAATCAATCTATCTATCAATAATATTGATGTAGGTAAAATGATGTCTAAAATTCAGCAAACCCCGTTGTTAGAGCTGGAGCTGCTAAAGACGCTGGTCGCGATTGCAGATACTGGTAACTTTTCTTCGGCGGCAGATTCAATCTTTCGCACACCGTCTGCGGTTTCAATGCAGATTAAGCGACTGGAAGAAATGGTCGGCAAGCCATTGTTCACCCGGGATTCGCGTGCAGTGGTGCCGACCGCAGAAGGAGAAGTATTGCTTGAGCATGGGCGGCGTATGCTGGCGCTGAATCAGGATATGGTGGTGCGGTTTATGGACCCGGATATCCAGGGGACGGTAAGACTTGGTGCACCGGACGATGTGGCAGAACGATTACTTCCCAATATGCTGCAACGATTCTCTGCGACTCATTGCTGTGTCAATGTAGATGTTTTTGTAGATAGCTCCGCCAATCTTCGCAAGAAAATCAAAAACAAAGAACTTGATCTGTGCCTGCTTGCTTCATCTTTGGCCGGTGCTACAAAAAAAGGATCTGAAGTAGTTTTTCGGGAACCGCTGGTTTGGGCGGGTGCTAAAAACGGAATTGCCTGGGAAAAAGATCCGTTGCCGATTTCTGTCTGGGAAGAAAGCTGTCCATGGCGCGCGGTAGCGTTAGACAGCTTAAAGAAAAGCAAGCGCGACTACCGGATTGCTTTTATGAGTGCTGCTATATCCGGTCAGCGAGCGGCAATGTTGGCTGATCTTGCGGTTGCACCTGTCCCTTTGTCTGCGTGTACTAACGGAATTATGCGATTAACTAAAGATCACGGTTTGCCGCCATTGCGGGATTATGTGCTTACACTTGAATTGAGTGCCAGGCCAACTGCTGCAGTTGAGGCAGCTGCCGATCATCTTCGCGTCAGTTTAAAAGAAGGGCGATAAATTCAATCAGTTGTGTTTATCAAAAACAAGAGGTGTTGATTGTATGTGTGATACTGCAGAGCAAGGTCTGGCTAAGGCTACGGTATACGTAGATAACAGCACAGCCAGGGTTACAGAGTGGCGATTTTTTAACAAAGGTGATAACACTGGCTGGCACACACATGAATATGACTACGTCGTTGTTCCGATGTTTGACGGTATTTTAGAGATAGACCTTCCGGACGGTTCTCGCACCACTGCAGAGCTTAAAACCGGTGTACCGTACTACCGTGATTTGGGCGTACGGCACGATGTGATTAGCGGTAACGACTTTGAATGTGCGTTCGTTGAAATCGAAATTATAAGAACGTAAATGCTAAAGCCAGATGCGAAATGCCATTGAGAAAACCCAATGAGAACAATAGGCAGCTTAATATTTCCAGGCTTCGAACTACTCGATCTGTTCGGACCTATGGAAATGTTCGGGCTACTTGAAGATAAATTCTCGCTGCAACTGGTGGCAGAGAAGGCGGGGTCCGTTGCAAGTAATCAGGGGCTGGCAGCCTCTGCTGATATGACTATTTACGACGAAACTGAATTCGATATTGTATTTGTACCGGGTGGTTCAGGAACTCGCAACGAAGTAGAGAATGAGAACATCCTTGAATGGATTGCCAAAACTTCAAATCGCGCTGAGTATACGTTAAGCGTATGCACTGGCAGCGCTTTGCTTGCCAGATCCGGTGTATTGGACGGCCGTCGTGCCACTACAAATAAAGCGGCGTTCTCATGGGTTAAGGAACAGGGGCCAAAAGTTGATTGGGTGAGAGCTGCCAGATGGGTCGAAGATGGGCCGTTCATAACATCCTCGGGAGTGTCTGCGGGAATGGATATGACGTTGGGAGCAATCGCGCTTATGCACGGAAAGGAAACCGCCGAGCAGGTAGCACACTGGTGTGAGTACACCTGGCACGATGACAAAGATTCAGACCCGTTTGCGCACCTGCACGGTTTAGATTAAGCACATGTAAATTTATTGTTTATTGTATGGGGGTTGCTACTTAATCTGGCTCAGACTGTAGTGATCCGCCAAAGTTTTCCAAAATCGGACACTCCGGCCTGTCGTCGCCGGCGCATTTATCTATCAGGTGACTCAAGGTATTTCTCATTGAGTTAAGCTGATCGATCTTGGCTTCAATTTCAAGCAGATGTTGTTTGGCGAGTTTTTTAACGTCGGCGCTTTCGCGTGATTCATCTTCATACATAGCGAGCAGAGCTCGACAATCGTCAATGGTAAATCCCAGTGAGCGGGCCTGAGATACAAATGCAAGCTTATGCAGATCGCGACTCTGAAAGTCGCGGTAGCCGTTTTTATCCCGTAGCGGGTTGATCAGATTAATTTCGTCGTAGTAGCGGACGGTCTTTACCGGCAGGCTTACCCGCGCGGCAGCTTCTTTAATATTCATGTGCTTAATATACCAGCCCGGATATTTTCTGGTGTACGTTGCAGTACCTTAAGTGTAACGCTACCAGTTAAATTATAAAGCAGCGAGTTTACTCGGGCGATAAAAAGCGTAATCGCAGTGCATTTGTTACAACAAAAATACTGGACAATGCCATAGCAGCTGCTGCCAGCATGGGAGATAACATGATTTTTGCAAACGGGTAGAGCAGACCGGCTGCCACAGGAATCAAAACAATGTTGTAGCTAAAGGCCCAGAACAGATTTTGTTTTATATTGCGCATGGTGTTATTGCTGATTTTAACTGCGCGCAATACGCCTTCGAGGTTTCCGGACATCAGCACAACATCAGCAGCCTCAATAGCGACATCGGTTCCAGTGCCGAGGGCAATGCCAGTATCAGATGCTGCCAGGGCGGGTGCATCGTTGATTCCGTCACCGATGTAAGCGACGTTTTCACCTTCTGATTGCAGCCGTTTAATAGCATTGAGCTTGTCTCCTGGAAGTACCTCTGCTATCACCTGATCAATGCCCGTTTCTGCGGCGACAAGATCAGCGGTGCGTTTATCATCACCAGTGATCATCAGCGTCGATATGCCCTGTTTCTGCAAAGTCTCTACAACCGCGCGGGAGTTACTCTTGATAGGATCAGTAACTTCTATTCGTGCTGCAAGCTCTCCGTCGATAGCAACAAATATCGGTGTGGCTCCGGTTGATTCGGTGTCATTATTTTCGGGGTTGCTTATAGTCAGCGCTATGGACTCCTGTTGCATAAACCGGCGCGCACCAATGAGAACTTGCCGGTCCCGCACAGTGCCTGCAACGCCATAGCCGGTATGTGAAATAAATGACTCGACTGAATCAAGCGCAAGACCGTTATTTTTTGCAGCAGATACCAGGGCCGTGGCAATCGGATGCTCCGATGCGCTTTCAACGGAGGCTGCGAATTGCAGAACCTCATCGCTGTTGAAATTATTTGTGGTTGTTATGTTGGTTAGTTCGGGCATACCTTCAGTTAGAGTGCCAGTTTTGTCAAAAGCAAACACGGTTGCTTTTTGCAGGCTTTGTAGTGCCGTACCTTGCCGAAAAAACACTCCCTGTTCTGCTGCTGCACCGGTGCCGACAATAATTGACGTCGGTGTCGCCAGTCCCATCGCGCAAGGGCATGCCACAATTAAAACAGATACAGCAGCAACTAAAGCCACCCCGAGTGCCGGCTCAGTGCCAAAGAAAAACCAGCCAACAAAAGTGGCAATTGCAATTAACAGCACGATCGGCACAAACACGCTGCTAATACGATCAACCGTAGTTTGAATAGGCAGCTTCGCACCCTGTGCGGATTCAACCATTGAAATGATTTGTGCCAGCACGGTGTCTTTGCCGACGCTGGTAGCTTTGAACGTAAAAGTACCGTTTTGGTTAATCGAACCTGCGATAACTGTTGAATCGATTGTTTTATTTACCGGTGTGGGTTCGCCGCTGAGCATACTTTCATTAACGTAGGAGCTGCCCGATACTACTGTGCCATCTACGGCAATATTTTCTCCAGGTTTTATTTGCAGCATATCACCCGGGATAATCGATTCGACATCAACCACAACTGCTGCGTCATCTCGAATTACAGTGGCTGTGTTTGGTTGCAGCGTAATCAGTTTCTTTATTGCCTGTCCGGTTCGCCCCTTGGCACGTGCTTCCAGATAACGGCCCAACAATATCAATACAACAATGACTACCGCCGATTCAAAGTAAACATTGGCAGCGCCTTCAGGCAACAGATTTGTAAAAAATAACGAGACGACGGAGTATCCGTAAGCCGCAGCAGTACCGAGTGCCACAAGCGAGTTCATATCCGGATGCCCGCGAAGTAATCGCGGAATACCTATTTTAAAAAAGACCAGGCCGGGACCAAACAGCACCGCTGTGGTTAAGAAAAATTGAATGAGCTGGTTAGTGCGCGTACCGATGGTAGTGGCGATAAAATCATTTACAAACGGAAACAGGTGAGATCCCATTTCCATTGCGAACACCGGAATAGCCAAAACAGTAGCCAGAATGGTGAGTCTTTTTAGATCACTTGAATGATCAACTCGCAGCGATTCGTCATTGGACGATGTCGGCGTGCGTGGAGTGGACGGGTAGCCCGACTCCGTTAAAGTAGTGGCAACGTCTGTTGGACTTACCATTGACTCTGTATAAGTGACATCCGCAGTTTCTGTTGCCAGATTCACTGAGGCGTCAGTAACACCCGGAATAGTTTTTATCCTGGCCTCAACTCGCGCCACACAGGAGGCGCAAGACATTCCATCAATGGCTATGGAAGTGGATTTCACGGCTGATTCCGGCCTCATACTAACTGTGGGTTTGTGATTGAGTCAGTATTTAGCCTCCAGTAACTGGAAGGTCAAATTATTTTTGCAGCGGCCAGCACTGGAGTTTGTGTACCTGATCAGACGATTCGCGGGCTCATCGAGGTTGTCACTTTTACATTGCTGTTGGTAGTGGTAACAGCCAGTGACTTTTTCAGCATTTTCTGTAACCGGTTGTCGAAATGTCCGAACGGTTTTGCCGGTGTACCCATGACGGTGAATGGTACATGGACTTCTTCGCCTGCGGCGAGCGTCACTGGGCCGGTTTTTGTCAGGTCAGAAAAATCGAAACGGCCATAGCCTGCTGTAACCGGACTGATATCAGTGATAGTTGTATTGTGATCAGATGTATTCCTGATTACTGCCACAATGCTCTCATTACCCCATTGATGTGCGATTTGCACATTCAATCTGTCAGATTGGGAATCGGCTTTTATGGCTTCATCCTTCGCTGGAAAAGTATCTGCTGATAAAATTGGCGCTACAACAGCAGTGGCCATACCGGCACTAATTCCCTTGATTGCGTTACGTCTGGATATGCTCATCAGTTCTCTCTTTGTGTGTGGGACTGGCATGCTTACCTGTCGTCTTATGGATTATTCTCCATATTTCAAGTGTATGCATCACCATGATGTGATTCAATTTGTAAACTCCTTAGGACCCGAGACTCAGATGGAAGAAATTAACTATTTACTTATTGCGATTGCAGCTTTGGTTTCGATCGCAAGCCCCGGGCCTGCGACACTTGCAATCATGGGGATGTCAATGAAGCAGGGGCGTAAATACGGATTGGTACTTGCCCTCGGTATTCTGACAGGCTCACTATTCTGGTCCACTGCAGCGGCGTTTGGTCTTGGTGCAATTATGCAGGCCAACGCCTGGGTATTTGAGGTACTTCGATATACCGGTGCGATGTATTTGATCTACCTCTCCTATCGTTCACTTCGATCGGCAATGACCCCGGCTAAGACTGTTGTAACTTCGACAAGCGCTGGCAGTTTTGTAGCCGCTTACAGTCGTGGCTTACTAATACATCTCACTAACCCGAAAGCGATCTTGTTTTTTGCTGCCCTTTATTCACTTGCTGTACCAAAGACCGCCGGTGTTGCTGGTCTGGTTTCCGTGATTTTATTTGTCGGTCTGATAAGCGCGGTAATATTTCTTGGTTATGCCGTACTATTTGCAACTGATTCCATAAGACAATGGTATGTCCGTGCGCGTTGGGCTTTCGAAACGGCATTCGCAGCACTGTTCGGACTAGCGGGATTCAGGCTTTTAATCTCACGATTTAACAATTAGAAAAATCAAATGCTAACAAGGCAGGTATTGTGAAGAAAATCGGGATTATCGGAGGTTTGGCTTGGCCGTCTACTGCAGACTATTACCGGCTGATATGTAAAAAATCGAATGAGCATTTTCAAAAGGAAGGTTCGAGCTCGCCATTTCCAACTCCGTCAATAGTTATAGAGTCGCTCAACATATTTGAAACGCGATCTGCCCGCGGTATTGCTGGTGATGATTCGTCTTGGAAAAACTATGACAGCATTTTTAGAGATACTTTTTATCGCTTAAAGAGTGCGGGTGCCGAGTTTGGAATGATTGCGAGCAACACGCCACATACGCGGCTGCACGGTATACGTGAGGGACTGGATTTTCCGATTGTAAGTATCCTCGATACAACAGCCGGTGCTGTGGCGTCAGTGGGGGGAGAAAATGCATTAATTCTCGGTACACCGGTAACGATGCGAAGCGACGTATACCCGAAAACTATGCGAGCGCACGGTGTTACTGCGCTTGCGCGACCCGATGATGCAGATATTGATGCCTTGCACCATCTTATTGATGTTGATTTATATCAGGGCAGGGTGGATGGTGCCGCCACGCAGATTCTTGAGGTCAGTAAAAAGTATGTTAATGATCCGGCAACAGATATCGTCTGCCTTGCCTGTACTGAATTGCCGTTGGGTTTTCCCGACTATGCAGATACTGCCATTTTTGAATACCAGGGAATCCGTTTTGTAAATACCATTGCAGCTCATGTGGATGCTGTTCTGAAGACTGCGTTAGCCTGAATGTGTATCAGTCTGGTTTTTTACTTTTGAATTTTCGTCTGGCTGACCCATAAACCCAGTGCGATAAACAATAGCCCGGCAAAGTCGCTGTATTCAGGTGACTCATTGAGAAATACCACACCCAGAAATAACGCAATGGGTGGTATAAGAAAAGTCACCAATACGGTATTGGTTGGACCGGCTGAGTGAATCAGTTTAAACCACACCACAAATGCACAGGCGGTGCTGAGCGCTGCAAGTGTGACCAATGCAATAAGTGACCGGGGAGTCGGAGCCTGCACAATTGGCCAGTCACTAAATGCCGCCAGCGGAAGAATCCAGACTGCTCCTGCCAACAGCATACCTGCTGCGGACACGGCAGGTGATCGCGATGAAAAGCGTCTGCCGTATACGTTGGCAAATCCGTAGCTAAGTGTAGCGCCAAGCATCGCCAATTGACCGGTGACTTCTGAACCCAGGCCTTTGATTGCGTTTGCACCCATAATAAGTGCAACGCCTGTCATACCCAGAATCACACCGGTTAGTTTATTAGGTGTAATTTTTTCATTGTCTGTGAGTGCGTGTGCGACAAGCAGCGTAAATAACGCTGATGTGGAATTCAGAATGCCGGCCACGCCGCTTTCGATGCGGGTTTGTGCCCAAAGGATTAATGCAACTGGCAGTGCCGCACGTAGTAGTCCGAGTAGGGAAATTTCAACCAAAAACTGCCGGTCGACTGTGATGCTTTCCTTTTTTAGTGCCACAAAAATGGATAAAAGGACTCCGGCCAGTGCCAGACGACTGAATGCTGTAGTCAGTACCGGGATACTTTCCAGGCTGATTGCCATTAGCAAAAACGAACAGCCCCATAAAAGCGCTAGCAGTAATAGCAATCCCCAGTCACGTTGCTGCATCAGGATTATCGGCAAGCGATTTTAAACTGTCTGCCGGTGCTTCTGCTCTTTCATCCTTGCCGTAATCGCGCTCAACATTAACAACACGTAGCCGATAGTTGGCAAAGTAGCTTGAACGACCAATGTTTTGCGCGATACGGTGCTCAGCAACATTGCGCCATTCGTCCAGTGCTTCGTGACTTTCAAAAAACGAAATTGATAAAAGCTTTTCGTTGTCTGTCAGGCTCTGAAATCTCTCCACAGAAATAAAACCGGAAATCGCTTCAAGCGTACTTTTCAATTCTGCGGCTAACTTGAGGTAATCGTCTTTGTGTTCTGCCTTAGGCCATACTTCAAATATTACGCCGATCATGATGTACTCCCGTATTAGATTCGCAATAGTAACTTTGCCAGAGCTTAATTGGAATATCTCGTTAATACGTGGGGGTAGCTATATTCAGGCAGGTGACACCTCTATAAGTGTCATCTCGCTTATCGTGCCCAGCCTCATGATGGGTCCCCATGTTCCGGTTCCCTGAGAAACATAAAGCGTTGAGCCATTATGTTGATAGAGCCCTTTTATATGCGGAAACTGCCGTTTGACCAGCAGGCCAAATGGCCACATCTGACCTGCATGGGTGTGTCCGGCTAACATCAGGTCAACGCCATTATCTGCCGCAGCTTCAAAGCCTTGTGGTCGGTGATAAAGAAGTACTTGAAATTTCTCAGCTGAGCGAGTGATTGAAGGCAGTTCTCGCGCTACCTGTTCACTGTTGTCTGCGTCGTCGATTCCAATGATTTCAATCTCGTTGAGTATTGCTGTATCACTTCTTAGTATCTGTACATTGTTCGCCTGAATGGCATCAATAGCGCCTTGCAGATCAACATAGCGTTCGTGATTCCCGAGGCACAGAAAAACCGGGCAGCTAAACCTGGCAAGTGATTGCAGGTAGTTTGTATCTACCGCACTGGAATCAAGCAGATCACCGGTGATAAAAACTGCATCCGGAAGCTGGGCGATTGTCTGACTAACTACTTTGTCTACGAAACCCGCGCTGCGGCTTCCCGCATGGATGTCACTAAGATGCATTAGTCGGTATGAGCTGGTGAGCTTACTACTGGCTATGGAGATTCGAGTGTTTTTAACATTGTGTGCAGTCCAGATTGCGTAGCAACTTAATGCAAACCAGAGCAGGGTAGCAAGCGCTGCAATTGTGACTGAAGGAAAAAATAGTAGCAGTGGTGAGCAGAAGAATACAACGTTCAATAAAACAGTGGTCAGGCCAATTAAATTGGTTGCAGGCCATTTGATTTTAAGATTTTCGGTCTGGAAAGACAGAAATATCCAGATACTGATTATCGGAGCCAGCAATATACTCCACGCTAACGTGACTAGCGTCTTGCTGCTGGTCCACCATGCAAAAAGAACTGCCAGCGGTGCAACAACGATGAGCCATATTATCGGTGTCGCGACTGCGTAAAATTTGATTCTGTTTGCCATAAACTCGAGGGGTTTTGATCTGGAGAGGGGAAAGTAACAATGATTTTTGAATGCGAGTAACTTTCCAGTCTTTGGAAGCAAGATCTCTAAAAATCCTGGGAAGTTGTGCGAGGTTAAATTTAATTTAATAGGTAGTTAAGTCAGGCCATGGTTACGTCGGGCAAGGCATCATACTCCTAAATACTCATCGCGAACCCATGTCTCATTCCGCAGTGTTTCACTGTTCCCGCTCCATACAACAACGCCTTTTTCAACAACGTAGTGTCTGTCTGCGATGGTCAGCAGGTCAGAAAGATTTTTATCGACCAGTAAAATAGACAATCCCTGTTGTTTGAGCTCTGTAATCGAGCGCCATATTTCGCTGCGAACCAGTGGGGCAAGGCCTTCAGTTGCATCGTCCAGAATGAGTAAGTCGGGATTCGTCATCAGTGCGCGGCCGATGGCGAGCATTTGCTGTTCACCTCCGGAGAGAAGATTTCCCATACTCGTCAAGCGATCAGCTAACGGTGGGAAGAGGGATAAAATACGTTCTTCTGTCCAGGGGTTTGCGTGGTGCTGGCGGTTGGCGGCTGTGGCTATCAGGTTTTCACGTACTGTCAGATTGGGAAAGATCTGCCGACCTTCGGGTACCAGTGATAACCCGAGTCTTGCGATTTTGTGCGATGTAAAGCCTGTGATGCTGCTTTGCTTATAAGTGATTTGACCACCGGTTATCTGGCCGCCGATGGCGGGCATGATACCCATGACAGAATGCAGCGTTGTGGTTTTTCCCATGCCGTTTCGCCCGAGCAGGGTTACCACTTCTCCTTCGTTTAGTTGCAGTGACATGCCAAACAGTGCCTGGCTGCTGCCGTAGTTGGCGGCAAGGTCGGTTATGCTAAGCATAAGCGTGATCCTCACCCAGGTAGGCAGCTCTTACATCTGCATTTGCCTGTATCTCCTGCTGATTGCCAGTGGCGATAAGTCGACCGTAAACTAATACCGATACGCGGTCTGCCAGTGCAAAGACGGCGTCCATATCGTGTTCTATTAATAAAATAGTTTTATCGCCCTTAAGCTTTTGCAGTATATCGACCATAAGGTTGGATTCTTCCGGGCCCATGCCGGCCATTGGCTCATCCAGCAATAGCAGCGACGGTTCTGTTGCAAGTGCCATGGCAACTTCAAGTTGACGGCGTTCCCCATGAGATACTGCAGATGCCAGTTTGTCTGCACTGTTTGCAAGGCCGGTGGTTTGCAGATAATCAAAGGCGGGTTCGAGTAATCTTCTATCTGTGGTTGCATTGCGCCAGAAACTAAACGAGTGGCCTGCATGTGCCTGTACCGCAAGGGCGACGTTCTGCAGTAGTGTCATATCCGCAAACAGCGAGGTAATCTGAAACGAGCGCGCAAGCCCTGCACCTGCAAACTTATGTGCGGGTTTGCCTGTCAGGTTTTTACCCTTGAACTCTATACGGCCGCTGTCGGGCTTTAGCAGGCCCGAAAGCTGAGAAATAAGTGTGGTTTTGCCGGCACCGTTAGGGCCAATGAGGGCATGTACTTCGCCCGGTAATACATCAAGGGTTACATGGTCTGTCGCAAGTACACCGCCAAAACGTTTGCACAGATCGGTAATCTGCAATATTGGTTGCTGAGGTACTGGTGTCATCGGGTTTTGTCCGATTGTTCGCCTTTAAAAGACAATCGACTAAGCGCACCTGCCAGTCCACCTCTGAAAAACAGTACCGATAAAATCAACATCACCCCAAAAGGCAGATGCCAGTGTATGGTGAAGTCGCGCAGTATTTGCTCTAGTAGTATAAATACTGCAGCACCGAAGACCGGCCCGCATATAAATGCCGCACCACCCAGAATCACCATAAACATCAGCTCACCCGAGCGTGTCCAGTCCATCATTTCCGGCGATATAAAAGTGGTGAAGTTTCCGAGTAAAAAGCCTGCGTAGCCGCATATTGCACCGGAGATAACTATGGCCACGAGCTGATAGCGGTAACAATTTACACCCAGGGAACGCATGCGTTCTTCGTTAGAGCGTGCGCCTTGCAAAGTCAGACCAAATCGAGATCGGGTGATTTTATAAACAATAAATAGGGTTGCCAGTAGTGACAGATAACAAACGGTATATAAAGTTAGCGGACTATCCAGACTGATTAATGGAAACTCGGATCGAACATCAATGGTCAAGCCATCATCACCGCCGTAATTTTCAAGTGCGACAATGGCATAAAAAATCATCTGACCGAAAGCCATGGTGATCATTATAAAATTCACCCCACGCGTTCTCAGTGAGATTGCACCTGTTAGTAGCGCAAACAATGCACTGACGACAATGGCCAGCCCGAGGTGGAGAAACCCGTTATAAGAGGCTATAGCATCCATACCTCCATATAAGGCATGGTAGGTTGGAATGCCGACCGCATAAGCACCAAGGCCCAGGTAGGCGGCGTGACCAAAAGACACCAGCCCGCCAAACCCGAGGACCAGATTTAGTGCAGTGGCAGCAAGTGCGAGTATCACCAGTCGGGTAAACACATCAAGCCAGAACGGTTGGCCGGTTAAAAACAACACTGGTGGCACTACGGCCAGTGCTAACAGTAGCAGTCCGTTAATCCAGAACGCGGTACTTCGCACCGGGTTCTTTGAAGAAGGTAGTTCTGAATCAGACATTGCTTAACGGCTGGATGCTGGAAACAGACCTTGCGGCCGTATAGCGAGAATAACTGCCATCAGCAGATAAATAAGCATGGCAGAAATGGCCGGGGCGGCGGTTTCTGCAGCTTGTGCTGACATGATTAGTTTGAAGAGATCATCGAGGTAAGATCTGCCCAGTGTATCTATAAGGCCAATAATCAGAGCCGCTATAAAAGCACCTTTCATCGAACCTATACCACCAATAATTATGACTACAAAGGTGGTGATGATAATTTCATTGCCCATACCAATACTTGCTTCGGCGATTGGTGCAACCAGCATTCCGGCAAGACCAGCCAGTGCGGCCCCCATGGCAAACACACCGGTAAACAATGTTTTTATATCGATGCCAAGCGCGCCTACCATGGTGCGATTAGAAGCCCCGGCTCTGATTAACATGCCAAGCCTTGTATGATTTACAACAACATATAATCCGGCAGCTGCAATCAGACCAACAGTGATAATCAGTAATCTAAAAGTCGGTACCACGACACCAGGCAGTACTTCCACCTGACCATTGAGTATGGCGGGTAGTGGAACAGCAATGCCGGCCGGGCCCCAGACAAGTTCTGCAATGGTGTCGAGGCAGAGTATTAAACCGAATGTGGCGAGCACATGATCCAGGTGGTTACGTGCGTAGAGTTGCCTGATAACTACCAGCTCGATAATTAATCCACACGCGGCGGTAAGTGGCAGTGCTAATAATGCAGCCAGTGCAAAAGAACCGGTGAGTTTAGTCAGAGATGCGCAGATGAATGCACCAAGCATGTACAGCGAGCCGTGCGCGAGATTGACAAAGTCCATGATGCCGAAAGTTAAGGTTAGTCCTGCAGATAGCAGAAATAATAAAATGCCAAGTTGCAGGCCATTCAGTAGCTGGATAAGAAGAAGGGATGATTCCATGAATCACAAAGGAGCAGTGCGGAGAGTGGAACGGTACCGGGAAGCAGAACTGCGGATAACAGCCTGCCCCCGGCACTTAGCGCGGATAGATTACAAGCTGCAATCAGCAGCGTAGGTATCCTGATGGTCGTCGAGTACGACTTTGTTTATTTCCGTCGTCCAGTTGCCATCCGCATCTGCTACCACGGTACGGCTATAGAAGTCCTGAATTGGCATGTGGTTGTTACCGTAGGTGAAGTCCCCGCGAACTGATGCGAAGTCAGCTTTCATCATAGCGGCACGCATACCGTCTTTATCACTCAGGTCACCATTCACTGCATCTACCGCAGATTTAATTAAAAGAATGGAGTCATAAGCCTGCGCTGCATAGAAAGAAGGGTATGAACCGTGCTCTGCGCGGAAGTCGGCAACAAATTTCTTGTTTGCTTCATTGTCGAGATCCGGTCCCCAGTGCTGGGTGCTGACTGAACCAAGTACACCTTCCATACCACCCTCCTGCAGTTTTGGCAGTGATAGAGAATCTACCGTGAATACAGTGTACAACGGCAATGTATCTCGCAGACCTGCC
>CAYPDN010000005.1:0-34880 GCA_964409445.1 uncultured Granulosicoccaceae bacterium | reverse complement strand
AGGATCAAAAAAGATTGAAGATGATCTGTCCCGGGATAGCCGTAACCTCACTAAAATGGTTAAGCGGGACAGTGCGCTTGTACCCAGGTTTCGCGACAAAGAGATTCGAGACGGCATTGCGGCTATCCAGCAGCGTAAATCGGTATTGCTGGTTGGTCCGGCCCGAAGTGGTAAAACCAGTACCATTCTGGGTATAGCTGCTGCACTTAAAGAGTCTGGTCAGCAATGTCTGGAGCTATCGGCCTCTTCTATTCTGGTGGGAACACGTTATCTTGGTGAATGGCCCACCAAGCTAATGGGCTATGTTGAAAGCGCTGCGAAACGAAATGCTGTGTTGTACTTTGTTGATGTAGCAAACCTCGCACGAATGGGGCAGTCTTCAAACGACAAGCACAGTAGTCTGGATATACTGCGCCCGTTGATGAAGAGTGGTGATGTTGTACTTGTGGGTGAAGTCACTCCGGAAGGTTATAAGCGCATGCTGCGAGTGCCGGGCTTTGTTGACCTTTTTCACCGAATACTGCTTGAGCCGTTGTCACCACAGCAGGTGGATCAAATAGTCACTGAAAAAGCCGAGATTTATATCGATCATCCTTTTGATGATGAATTTCATCCACACCTCAAGGAACTGACTGAAAACTTTACGCCTCCGGATCCCGGTCCCGGTACTCGCTTAGCGTTAATAGAAAGAGTTCAGAGCTACGCTCAGGAAAAAGCAGCGATCAACCGAGTTGAGCCGATCGATACTGTCTTCGTAGACAAAGTATTCTCAATGTATACCGGGTTACCAGCTTTTGTTTTTTCACGCAACATGACTGTGTCCGCCGGCACAATCCGCAAGTGGTTTCAACAGCGAATTTTTGGTCAGGCACAGGCGATCGAAGCGGTGGTTGAGTCAATAACCTTGTTTAAGTCAGGACTGCGTGATCCGAATCAGCCAATTGGTACATTCCTGTTTACAGGCCCGACCGGTGTTGGAAAGACTGAACTTTCAAAAGCGCTGGCGGAGTATCTGTATGGAAGTGCGCAACGCTTACTCAGATTTGATATGTCGGAGTACGCCACCTACAACTCATTTCAACAGCTGATCGGACAGGGTGGCGCGAACTCGTCTGCGTTGTTAATTGATCCGGTTCGAGCACAACCTTTTCAGGTAATACTGTTTGATGAGATAGAAAAAGGACACAGCAACATTTATGACTTAATGTTGCAGCTGCTTGATGAAGGCCGCATGACCCAACCTGATGGCCAGACCATCGATTTTCGCAATACTATTGTGATATGTACTACCAATGCGGGAGCGAGTGAAATGTCGCGACCAACTCCCGGATTCACGCAGGAAGAAACTTCCACAGTTCCGCTGCACGTATTGGAGAACTATTTCAGACCAGAATTTTTAAACCGATTTCAACATGTTTTGGTTTTTCACGCACTTGATAAATCTCATGTTCGTCAGATTGCTCAGGGAGAGGTAAAAAAGATTATCAAGCGCAGTGGTATCGTTAGTAGAAATCTGATTATCGACATAGATGACAGTGTGGTTGACGCGATTGTGCAATACGGCTATTCAGACAGATATGGTGCACGGGCGTTAAAGCGCGAAGTGCAGCGTCGCTTAGCGTTGCCAATTGGTGCATTCCTGATGGAGAACCATGTTCCGGCAGGCGCATTGGTTAACCTGTCAAGTGTCGATGGCAGAACAATCGTTAAGTCGTTTTCGGACAGTGATGTAAGTAAACCCAGGCCCGAATTCATAAATGAGAAAGCAGCCACCAGCATAGTCAGAATTGCAGAGTTACAGAATGCTTTTGCAACACGTGCTGAGCGGATTGAATCACTGGAACAGTCGATCGATGTGAAAGCTTTGCGACGAGAGTTGGCAGAGATTGATCAAAGCAGAGACACTGGTGAGTTCTGGCAAAATCGTGATAATGCAATGCATATGCTAAAGCGCGCAGAGTCTATCAACGAGACACTCAATCGTCTCGAAAGACTGAGCAACCGGGTTGAAGATCTGGTGCGAACTATTGAGCACAGTCCGGCGCGAGAGCAGTTAGCCTATGCTGACACTGCCGGACACTTGCTGGATAAGGACATTGAACGATCTGAACTGGAGCTATTGGTTTTTGGCGATGAGTATAATCACGAGGCGCTGGTGTTATTGGAGCCTGTGGGTGATTCCTGTTTAGGGAGGGATGAATTATATGAGATTTATCTCGCCTGGTGTCGTGAGATGAGTCGTGAGGTAACACTGCTTTGCGAACCACTTGATGATAGTGACCCTGTGCTAATAAAGGTGGATGGCCCTTACGCTTATGGTTACCTCAACGCGGAGGCGGGTATTCACCGCCACCGGGTGAGTAATGTGCACGCTGCAACTAAAGTATCTGTCGCTCCCTATATTGCAGCAGTGAATGCAGAATTTAAATCTGTGGCCGGTCAGCAGTTAGCGTTAAAAAAGACAGGGCGGTATGGAGGAAAGGTCCGGTCGATGGTAGAACTAAACTCGCTGCAGATAAAACTGCAGAATAATCAATCCATCGTTGAAAATCGTGAGTTAGCTGCAGATATTATTGCCAGTTGGCAGCACGTTTATACCTTAGGGGATGTGGTGCGTCGCTATGACAGTGTGCCGTTTTTCGTTAAGGACTACACCACCGGCATTGGTAGTGGAAAACGCGCTATCCTTAAAGGTGACGATTTTACCGATTTACTTGCCCAAAGAGCCAGAACTTTAATCAAGTACAACAAGGCCGGTGTATCATAGTGGAATTCGAAGAAATAACACTGTAAACAGTCGATTTTTCGGCTAAAACCTGAGACAAATGTTCTAAATACAGGAGAGTAGAATTAAGAACAAAATTTATGCCGTTGGCGATGTTCATGGTGAGCTGGATATGCTCAAGGGAACAATTAAAAAAATAGAAAACGATGGTGGTTCTGACGCGCGCGTAGTTTTTCTTGGTGACTATATCGACCGTGGATTGCAAAGCCGCGGTGTAATTGAGTTTTTAATGAATGGCCTTGCTGAAAATAAAAACTGGGTCTGTCTGAAGGGAAACCACGATCAGATGTTCTCCCTGTTTATGGAAGACTGTCAGGCTCAGTTGACTGTCGACTACCACTGGCTGGACGACAGACTGGGAGGTAAAGAGACACTCGCGAGCTACGGTGTGAAGGTGGATGATAGTGATCACAAGCAAGATGTTTATATGAGCTCACTGGCAGCGGTGCCTGCCGAGCACATCGAGTTTCTGGACTCACTGCCACACTCACATCAGGAAAACGATCTTCTTTTTGTGCACGCCGGTATTCGCCCTGGTGTGCCGATTGAGAAGCAAGACCCGCACGAACTACTCTGGATACGTTACGAATTTCTGGAGGACAAACGCCAGCACCCGTTTTTAGTTGTGCATGGGCACACACCAGTTGAGAAAGCGCAGCATTATGGCAATCGGGTCAATCTGGATACTGGCTCGGGCTATGGTCGGCACCTCACAGCAGCCGTGTTTGAGGAGGCGCGTTGCTGGATATTGACAGATAAGGGTAAAGAGGCGCTTTCTCCACCTGCCTAGCCCGGATTATTCATAAGGCGACGAGAGTATCTAGGCAAAGTACTGTATTTGTAGAGGTTCATCGTATTTTAGTGTCATGACTTAAATGACAGTCTGTCTATTCGACTCCAGCAGCCAATAGCGCGTCACATCTCACACGATCCCCGTCGGCACGTGGCAAGCCACGTTTCTCAGGCGATCGAGTGACCTGTTTAGCGTTATTGACTCTGGAAGCCGAATCCTTATGAATAATCCGGGCTAGCTTCCCGGCCGGCTTAACTCCCGGTTGATCTCTATCCCAACTGTCTTTATTCGGATCGTGAAGAGACTATCGGTCCTATCGCCGATGAGTCATCAAAGCTATTCGATATTGTCTGAATCCAGCAGCTGCGTTACCTTACTGGCTGGTGGTGTCGTACTGACAAGATCACAGGAATAAACCCTGATGAATCCCATTGTTAACCGCCACATTGTTACTATTGCGCACGGTAGAACCAGGAACAACTCCTATGAGCACACTTGAACAAAACCTGGATAAACTTGGCGAGTATTTAGCGCAGTTTAAAAAGTCAGGGATATTGAATCGCATTGCAGGTAAAGACGTAGCAGGCGGTGGCGGTGTGTTCCAGTCGACCTCACCGGTTGACAAGAGCGTCATTTGCGATGTGGCTCATGGCACTGCAGCTGACATAGATAATGCAGCGATTGCAGCTGCTGAGAATTATCCGCTCTGGCGCGACATGCCTGCCACAGAGCGTCGCAAAATACTTATCAATGTGGCTGAAGGAATTGAAGCCCGTGCAGAAGAGATCGCTTTCTGTGAGTGTTGGGATACTGGCCAGGCGATACGCTTTATGTCGAAGGCGGCGTTGCGTGGTGCAGAGAACTTTAGATATTTTGCAGATCAGGTGGTGCAGGCACGTGATGGCAAGCATTTAAAATCACCAACATTATTGAACATCACCAGCCGTGTGCCGATTGGACCTGTCGGGATTATCACTCCGTGGAATACACCGTTTATGCTATCTACCTGGAAGATAGCGCCGGCACTTGCAGCCGGTTGTACCGTGGTACACAAACCGGCTGAGTCCTCACCGCTAACTGCCAGATTGTTAGTAGAGATCGCAGAAGAAGCGGGCTTGCCGCCGGGTGTGTTGAATACCGTTAACGGTTTTGGTGAAGAGGCAGGCAAGGCGCTTTGTGAGCATCCGCTGATTAAGGCAATTGCGTTTGTTGGGGAAAGCCGTACAGGCAGCCTGATTACAAAGCAGGGTGCAGACACGCTCAAGCGTAATCATTTGGAATTGGGTGGCAAGAACCCGGTTATTGTGTTTGACGACGCGGATCTTGAGCGTGCGCTGGATGCGGTAATTTTTATGATCTACTCAATTAATGGCGAGCGCTGCACATCGTCATCACGACTGTTGGTTCAGGACACCATACGTGAAGAATTTGAAGCAAAGCTTGCAGCGCGCGTGAAAAATATCAAAACAGGGCATCCGCTTGATCCGACTACTGAAGTTGGCCCATTAATTAGTGAAGAGCACTTTAAAAAAGTCACCGGTTATTTCGACATCGCCAAACAAGATAAAGCAACCATTGCGGTTGGTGGCGAGGCAGTTGGAGATGAAGGATATTTTGTACAGCCCACGTTATTCACCAATGCGAACAACAATATGCGTATTGCGCAGGAAGAGATATTCGGTCCTGTCTTAACGTCGATTGCGTTTTCCACTGAAGAAGAGGCGCTCTCCATTGCGAACGATACACTGTATGGATTGACCGGCTATGTCTGGACCAATGATCTAACCCGTGCGCTGCGTTTTACAGATAAACTTGAAGCGGGCATGATCTGGGTGAACTCTGAGAATGTTCGCCATCTGCCAACGCCTTTTGGTGGTGTAAAAGCAAGTGGTATCGGGCGCGACGGTGGCGACTGGTCGTTCGAGTTTTACATGGAGCAAAAGCATATTGGCTTTGCAACCGGGCAGCACAAAATATCGCGCCTGGGCGCACAATAGGAGATTGCAAATATGCCAGTACCTGCACCAAATCTCTACCCGGACTTTAATACGATCCGTTTGTCTCACGCGTATCTCAATGTTAAAGACCTCGTGGTTTCTAAAAAATTCTATACCGAAATTCTTGGGCTTCAGGTAACAGATGAAACTGATACGCATATATACCTGCGCGCCATGGAGGAGCGTGGTCATCATTGTCTTGTACTGCAAAAATCAGATCAGCCAGGTTCTGTTGAGGCTATGGGTTTTAAAACTTTCGACGAACAGGATCTCGACAAAGCAGATAAGTACTTTAAAGCCAAAGGCCGACCGACCGAATGGGTGGAGCGGGCACATCAGGGTAGAACTTTGCTTACTTCAGATAACCTTGGCATTCCGCTGGAGTTTTATCACAAGATGGATCGGCTGGAGCCGATACACCAAAAATATGCCCTGTATCGAGGTGTTAAGCCACTGCGGATAGATCATTTCAATGTCTTCTCAACTGATGTCGATGCATCAGTTGCGTTCTACAGCGACTTCGGTTTTCGGGTTACTGAATATACAGAAGATGAAAACAGCAAAAAACTGTGGGCTGCATGGATGCACCGTAAAGGCGGGGTGCACGATATGGCATTCACTAACGGCAATGGACCGCGCATGCACCATATTGCCTATTGGGTGCCGACACCGCTAAACATAATTGACCTGCTTGATCTGATGGCAACCACGGGTTATGTCGATAACATTGAGCGTGGTCCCGGACGCCACGGAATTTCAAATGCTTTCTTTTTGTATATTCTTGATCCCGATGGTCACCGCATAGAGATATATTGCAGCGACTACCAGACGGTTGACCCTGATATGGAACCAATCAAATGGGATCTCACAGATCCGCAGCGGCAGACGCTATGGGGTGCTGCAGCACCTCGCAGCTGGTTTGAACACGGTACTAATTTTATCGGTGTGGAGCCACAGGACTCATCGCTCGCTGCCAGCCCTATTATTGCACCGTAAACTTAGTACCGTGATTAAGCTGGTCATGAACAATCTGGCCGTGACCGAACCGGCCGAATTCAAATTGGAACGAGAACTATGCGTTACTCAACTTATTCTGTAAATGGTGAAACCTTCTACGGTGCTGCCACCGACAAAGGAATGATTGCTCTTAGCCCAGGGTTTCCGCAGTGGCCTACTTTGCTTGATGTTATACAGGCAAATGCTTTGGACAAGCTTGAGCTGGCAGCTGATGGTGCATCGCTAACTCATTCAGACTATCAGTATGAAATGGTATTGCCCAATGCAAAGCGCATACTCTGCGTGGGAGTTAATTTCCCTGATCGCAATGCTGAATACAAAGACGGCAGTGAACTGCCAAAATATATGTCATTGTTTCCACGCTTTGCGTCTGGTTTTACCGGTCATCAACGCAATTTGGTGCGACCTCCGGAAAACCACACCCTTGATTATGAAGGCGAGGTTGCCATAGTTATTGGCAAGGAAGGTCGTCGTATCTCTAAAGACAATGCCTATGATCACATAGCGGCTATTACGCTTTGCAACGAAGGCACCATACGAGATTGGGTACGACATGCCAAGTTTAACGTGACACAGGGGAAAAACTGGGATTGTTCAGGTGCTATGGGTCCGTGGCTTGTACCGTTTAAAGATCCAAAGCAGCTTGACGACGCGCACATCATAACTCGCGTTAACGGAGAAGTTCGTCAGGATGATGTTCTGTCACGAATGATGTTTCCGATAAGAACCGAAATTGAATATATCTCCACATTTATGACCCTGCAGCCTGGTGATATTATCGTTACCGGAACTCCGACTGGTGCTGGCGCCAGGTTTGATCCGCCCAGGTATCTTGTTCCTGGTGATATTATTGAAGTAGAGGTAGAGGGTATTGGCACGCTTCGCAATGGTGTTGAAGATGAAGTGACTAATTCCTGATGAGGGGTAGGCGGTGACCGCATTGCGGGTCGCTATACTGGGTGATGGCGCTGTGGGCCAGTGTAATGGCCTGGTAGTATTCGAACTACCGTCAGACCTGGGCAAGGTATGGGGCTCGACTCGAACGTCCGCAGGTGTCCGGCTAGAAATTATGATTATTTTCAATACCCAGATTATTGATTTTTGATTTGCCCAGTATTTTTAGTAGTAAATTCCGACCAGATCGCAGTACCGGATAGAGTATTTTTGAAATAGTTTTTGATTTGAAAATCCAGTAGTTTAGTCGGTTAAAAATTCCGGATCGGCTGCCTATTAAAGCCAGCGCATTTATTGCATCAGAACCGTAGTAGAGCTGGTCTCCCATTTTAAGCACTATTCCCTGGTCGATATCCAGCCCTCGCGCTGTGATTTCATTCAGCACATCACTGTTTTCTCTTGCATCTACAATTTTCAGTTCGCCAACACTTTTGCGTATTTGTACGATCTGGCAATAGGCATTGCACGCCGGGCATTCGCGATCGTAGACCAGCAGTATCTCTTCGCGGCTCACACATTACTCCTTTGGCTGCGGCCAGGCGAGTATCGTTGTGACGTTGTATGTTGGGCAGTCATTCGTGATTGAGACCTGAGTCTTAGACGTCTGGTTCCGTTCGGGTTTTCTTGCTAATGTAACTGCCTGAACCGGTATCCGCAACCATGTCTGAGGAACACGGTAATGCCGTGAGATGTGTAGGATATTGCGGCAAAACAGCCCACTTGTTGGTGGGGTTGACCTTGCAGCAGGAGACCGTTTCTTACGTAAGTACTATATGGGGCCGGTAAGAGCTATTGCAATGAACCACGGTGATTTACAAGCGTGCACTGGTGCCGGCCGTAGTAGAATGTTCTGAACATGTATAAATTATTCCAAAAACTCTTTGATCAGGTTGATGCGAGTTCCCTTGCTATCTTCAGAATCGGTTTCGGAATTCTTCTAATATTCGATAGCGTCAATCAGTTTTTCCTTTGTCTGTCCTGCAAGTATTTGCAGCCGTCAATGCTGTTTAAGTATAAGTACTTCGAATGGGTGGAACCCTGGCCGGGCATCGGTCTTTATCTGCACTGGTCTGTGCTTACGATAGCGGCCATTGCGGTTATGGTTGGGTACCATTACCGGCTCGCGCTACTAATATTTACGGTGGGTTTCAGTTACGCATTTCTGCTTGATGAAGCGCTCTACCTGAATCACTACTACATGGTGATTTTGTTCTGCGTCGTTATGCTGTTTGTGCCGGCAAACGCTTATTTGTCGCTGGATGCCCGCCGCGATGCATCTATCGCATCCAGAACCATACCGCGCTGGGCAATCATAGTGTTGATAGTCCAGCTTGAAATAATATTGATACACGCGGGGCTGGTAAAGCTTAATCCTGACTGGCTCAACCTTGAGCCACTGCGTATGTGGATGGTTGAAACCAGACCGCAGTTCCCGCCGTTTTTTACCACACTGACCAGTGATATCGGTATAGCACTCGGCGCTTATGGCGCTGTCCTGTTGCATCTGGTGGGGGCACCATTGCTATTGTTCAAAAGTACGCGACTATGGGTATTGGCTGTTTATTTCGTATTCCATGTGATGAACCACTTTGTTTTTAACATCGGTATCTTTCCGTGGTTTACCTTGTTCGCCAGTACGCTGGTTCTTGATCCGGACTGGCCAAAGAAATTCGCTGCTCGATTTACCAGCAGGTCGCTGACTTCAATGTCGGTTAAACCGTTTGATCATTCGTTCGCCCCCAGGCACCAGCTTGTTTTGTTAGTGATGTTCAGCTGGCTGTTGCTGCAGATCGCTGTTCCTTTTCGAAACTGGGCGCTGCCCGGGAACGTCGCCTGGAACGAAGATGGTCATCGATTCAGCTGGCGCATGAAGCTCAGATCTAAACGGGGCAGTGCAATCTACACGGTTAAAACCGATACTCAGGAGTGGACGGTAGATCCTATTGATTACCTCACCAAAAAACAGCGCCGAAAAATGTCCTGCATACCAGATATGCTGCTTCAATTTGCACATTTTCTTGAGGAAGACTGGCAGCGACAGGGACACGTTCCAATAAGTGTCGCCGTGAAAGCCAATTGTGCGCTTAATAGTCGGCCGTCTCAGTTGATGGTTGATCCGTCTCTTAATTTACTAACGATCAACAGGCGTCAATTGTCCAGCGAATGGATTCTGCCATTAACGACAGAACAGCCTTCGCGATTCCTCTCACAAATACTGACTCACTAACGTCGCCAATATTTAGTTCTTTCACGCCGCAATAGCCGCCTCGTAGCCTGTTTCCTGCTCCTCTATTGGTGGCCCTCTTAAGCTTTTGGCGTGCAACGTAACTTCCGCTGAGTGGCACCATATTGGCTAATAATTTACTCTGCCTCCGTAGTTCATTGTCCAGGCCCTGTGGCAGACCGCTATGGGTGTCTTGACCTGACAATTTGTCGGTGCGGTCCGGTTTACCGGATTTGGGGCAATTTAGGTAATTTGCGTCTACAGGTCACTTTTGAGTGTTTGGAGCTCGATTCACTCATTGTTGAGCAACTTGTACTGATAGACACCTTGCTGTTCGGCACCAGACAGGGCAGACTTTTTGAACTTGTCAGAAAAAAGTGGTTCTAAAAGGAAGCTAATGCTAAATCGAGGACTGCTCCATGTGCCCCAGGCAACCTTTTTACCGCTAATGCTCACTGCCTTACCGTCGGGTCGCCTTTTTGAAGTACCTCACGTCCAAAGTCTTTCTATATAGCCCTCGAGGAATTGTATCTAATGCAGCAACACCCCCGTTGTACCGGTCCACAGCGCCGGTTTGAGTGGCTTAGTCGGCTTCCCCTGAAGAGTGATTTTACGCTAGCCGTACGGCGTATTTCTGGCCGATTCGGTCGAAAGTTCGCTCGGATTATGGTTTTTGCTGCCAGTGCGCTGGTGAGCGTTGCAGTGTCTGCAGACAATCGGGCAGTCGCACTGGATTCGCTTGAACCGACGCGGGAGCATCGACAGGCAACTGCAGGTATTGTCCAGCTGATGCAGCGCTATCACTACAAGCGGGTGCAGGTTGGCGATGAGCTGTCTGAACAAATCTTTGATCGATATCTGGAGACACTTGATCCGCAGAAGAACTTTTTTCTAGCCAGTGACCTGGCAGAGTTCGATCCTTATCGTCGCAAATTTGATGATGCACTTCGCAACGCGCGATTGAATCCGGTATTCGACGTCTTCAAGCGCTTTCGGGCCAGAGTGGAGGAGCGCGCCATATTCGCTCGCGCTCTGTTAAAGCGTGATTTTGACTTTACCATTGATGAAAAGTACACCTTTAACCGTGAAGACGCGCAATGGGCGCAGTCGCAACAAGAGATGGACGAGCTGTGGCGCAAGCGGGTTAAGAATGATGTGCTAAACCTGCGTTTGGCGGAGCAGGCTGACGACAATCTGGTAGAGACACTGGAGCAACGATACGATCGCATGGAGCGGCGAGTCAGCCAGCTGGCAGCCAATGATGTTTTTCAGTTTTTCATTAACTCGTATACCGCGTCAGTAGAGCCGCATACATCGTATTTTTCTCCGCGGACCTCTGAAAATTTTCGAATAAACATGAGTCTCTCACTGGAGGGTATCGGTGCAGCTCTGCAAACCGAAAATGAAAATACCGTAGTTCGTAGTGTTATTGCCGGTGGTCCGGCGGCACTGAGTGAGCAGGTCGGTGTTGATGATCGGATTATTGGCGTCGGTAATGGCAAAACAGAGGAAATTGTCGATGTAGTCAGCTGGCCGCTGAATGACGTGGTAGATCTGATTCGAGGGCCGAAAGGTTCAACAGTGCGACTAAAGATTTTGCCAGGCAACGCACCGGAAGGTTCGCCACCTAAGATAGTCACGTTAGTGCGTGACAAAATCAAACTGGAAGAGCAGGCAGCTAAAAGCTCTATAGTTGAAGTGCCAAAACCGGGCGAGGCACGTCGCGTTGGAGTGATTGATCTGCCGACTTTTTATCTGGACTCTGCGGCCAGAGCGCAGGGACAGCCAGATTACCGAAGTACCACCCGTGACGTGCGGCGGTTGCTGGGTGAACTGGCCAGTACAGATGGTGGTGTTGATGGTGTCATCATTGATCTGCGTGGCAACGGTGGTGGTTCACTGCTTGAAGCCACACAGTTAACCGGTTTGTTTATAGAAAGTGGCCCGATCGTGCAAATCAAAGATGCGAGGGGCGATGTAAATACAGAAGATGATACCGATTCTTCAGTGGTATACGGTGGCCCGCTGGCTGTTCTAGTTGATCGCGGCAGTGCATCTGCTTCAGAAATCTTCGCGGCAGCGATACAGGACTACGGTCGCGGAGTGGTACTCGGTGAGCCAACTTTCGGCAAAGGCACAGTGCAAAGCGTTGTGCCGCTGGATAAAGAAGGCTTGCTTGGACAATTAAAAGTAACCATCGCGCAGTTCTTCCGCGTCAATGGCGAAGGTACTCAGCATCGCGGTGTTGTACCTGACGTATTGTTTCCCACCGCCATGGATTCTGATGCACAAGGCGAGCGCAGCCTGGACAATGCCTTGCCGTGGGCCGAAGTGGCTGTAGCTAACTTTGATGCCTGGTCAGAGGGTGAACCAAACTATAGCCATGTACAGTTCCGACACGAATCGCGCTACCGTGGCAACAACTCTTTTAAGCTGTTAATAGAAGAGTTGGAGGCACAGCGTGATGCTCGTGCGCAGCGAGACGTCTCGCTTCTGGAGGCTGATAGAAAGCAGGAAATTCAAGAGCGAAGAACTGATCGAGAAGAACGTGAGGAGCTTTACCGCAAAGCGTTTGGTGCATCAGGCAGCGATGGAGATGACGATGGCGGCTTTCCCGACATCATCCTCGAGGAAGCGGCAAATGTGCTTAGCGATATAATAGATAGTGCAGCTAAACAGTAATACTTGAAGCGTGCTGCTTCCCTGACGTAGCACTTCCCTGATTTAGCTATTGGGGCTTGGCAGCTCCGACAACAATCAATGACCCCTCCCAATAGCGGAGGGTTCAGTACCCTCCCGTTATACTTTTAACTTTTCGTACCGCAAGGTTTTGCGAGATAATTTGTACCCTCCTGGAACCGTTAGTTTTTCTGGATTACCTCTCATGTTATTGCCGTGACTGTTCCTGTATATTGGCGATTCTGCGCGAAGCAGGTGATACTCAATGAGCTATTTGAGATGCCTGTACGCTACCGGTTAACCTCCAATCTACTTTATTACGGGCAAAGCAAAAGCACCAATGATGGTATCCGCTAAAGAAAGTATACTCATTCCAATCTCTCCTGGTGAATTGCTGGATAAAATCACAATTCTCGAAATTAAATCTAAACGTATTGAGTCCGTAGAAAAAAAGTTGCACGTAAATAAAGAGCTGGCATTGTTAAATGCAGTTTGGCACGAGTCAGTTGCCAGTGATACTGAGCTGGTCTCCATGCGTGAAGAATTAAAATCTATTAATGAGTCTTTATGGGTGATTGAAGATGACATCAGGGAGGAAGAGCGCAATAAAAGATTTGGTGACAGGTTTATCGAGCTTGCCAGAAGTGTCTATGTCACTAACGATCAACGCGCCGATGTAAAAAAGCGCGTCAACCTGCACCTCAACTCGGAAATAGTTGAAGAGAAGTCCTATCAGGACTACAGCTGATCAATGAATCTACTGATACTGCCGGGGTCTGGTGGTTCTTACACAAGCGCACGACCGGAATCTGAAATATTTGTAGGCCTTGCTAAAGCTGGCCACAACGTTACCGTAGTCACTGATACTGACAACCAGTATATACCGCGCTTTGTAGAGCATGGTATTCAGGTAGTTAACAGTTCATCCGGTAAAAAAATTAGTTTAAAAACCATAAAACTAATTCGACGCACCATTAGAGAAAATAATATTGAGATCGTCTACGCCACTAATTCTCGCAACATTCCTAATGCGGCATTTGCAGCTATTGGTCAAAATGTAAAGCTGGTGGTTTACAGAGGCACGACTGGTGGTTTATATCGTCGTGACCCCAGTACTTATCTTACGGTGCTACATCCGCGGGTAGATGGAGTCGTTTGTGTTTCACATGCTGTAGAGAAACATGTAAAAACACGCATTTGGAATCGCACTAGTGACAACGTGGTTACTATATACAAAGGGCATGATCTGGCTTGGTATACGAATCCCGAAACAGATTTGACGGCGTTTAAAACCGATAAAAGTAATTTCAATGTTGCCTGTGTTGCCAACGCTCGACCCCATAAAGGATTGATTTATGTTATCAAAGCCGCGAAAGAGTTGGCGGACCTAAAAAATCTACATATTCTATTGGTTGGTAAAAACATTTCGACAGAGCCCTATGTATCTGCAATAGAAAAAAGTGGTATGAAGGGCAGAATACACCTGACCGGGTATCGAAATGATGCTCCGGAAGTTATTGCGGCTTGTGATGTACTGGTATTGCCTTCAATTCGTGAAGGGCTGCCACGTGTGATACTGGAATCACTTGCTTATAAAACACCTGTCATCACATCTGCTAATGAAGGCAGCATGGAAATCATTGAAGATGGAGTGAATGGCTATGTTGTACCTGTTAGAGATGCCAGTGGTATCGCTGAAAAAATAAGGTACTTGCACGATAATCCGGATATTCTTGAAAAACTATCGGCAAATTGTCAGGAGAAAATTAAAAACGAGCTTTCTTCCGCATTGACAATTCAAAAGTATATTGAGTATTTTCAGTCATTATTAATGAAATAACTCGCGCAACAGAGCATTGGGTTACATCTTACTTTTGTACCCTAATTTTTTACCAGAGCAACATCTATTTTTCGACATACTTCTTCAACAGTAATCAAATCCATTATACCTGGCAGCTCTATTTTTGTGCCCCAATACAGTTCTGATGCTGTTTTATGCTTGTGAGATAAGGCAGCTTCTTCAAATTTATCGACACAAAACTCAAGGGAATTGTAAGGCCCGCTTCTTTTACTCCACGTACAGGCGTACAAACCAATCACAGTGGTTCCGACAGCGTTGGCCAGATGTGCTGGACCGGAGTCGGGCGAAAGAACAATCTGCGCTTTACTCAATAGCCCGATAAGTTGCTCCAACGTGTCTTTGCCGACCAGGTTTAGTGCGTCATGCTGCATTTTGTTGCTAATAGCGTTAGACATTTCCAGTTCTATTTCTGAGGGTCCGCCACTCAGTACGACAGTCATGTTGTGAGCTTGAATTGCATAATCTGCAACAGCTGCATAGCGCTCCGCAGACCAGTTTCTGCGTTGGTGACTGGAGCACGCGGATATAAGTAATACCGGTTTTGTGGTAGTGAGATATTTATCTACATATTTTTTTGCATTCTCGGTAACCGGTAAGTCCCAGACCGGGACAGAAGGATTCAATCCAATGGTACTTGCGAATGAAAGAAATGCTTCCTGCTGATGCTGCATAACAGCAGTTGGCACGGCGTGATTGATAAACAAATGTTGCAGGTCTCTGGATCTTCCCCGGTCCCAGCCCAGTCGTATATCTGCCTTTACACATAAACTTGCAAGGCTTGCTCTTGCTGCTACCTGCATATGTAACAAGATATCAAAGGTATCGTTTTGGAGGTCTTTTCGAAGCTTTAGATAAGCTTTGAATCCTTCCTTTTTATTAAACGGGACAAATTTAACACCCTGAATTATTTTGAGAAGCTTGTACTCGAATACACCACATACCCAGGTGATTTCACACTCAGGCCATTGTTGATGAATTTGCCGAATAAGCGGTATGACATGAGTTACATCACCAAGTGCCGACAGGCGCAATACGCAAATCTTTTTGGGCGGAGATTGTAGTGGGAGTCGGTTGTGCATTATTCTGCGAAGTACATCCGGTACTGATGTAGGAAATTAAACGGTGTATAAACAATAGTAACGAGTTAGAAAATACTAAAGTACTTTAACTGCCATCTCATTTTCCAGTTACGCCAAAGATTTGCAGGCTTTTTGTTCTGCCAATTTGAATCGATCATTGCTTTGGCTGCCAGGTAGACACGTGCAGCTGATTGTCCATCAAGAAACGGTGTAATGGATGCACCATATTCTTCAATCGCCTGCTTTAAATCAGTCGTGGCGTTCAGTGCTTGTTCAATGCTACTTTCAAGCAATGCAGGGTCATCAATGTCCAGCAGGTATTCAGCTGGTGCGCGGTTTCTAAAAGTCACAACGGGCTTTTTTAACAACAGAAATTCCTGCAGGACGGAAGAATTATCACAAACCATTATATCTGCAGTGTGTAGCGCTTCTATTACTTGATCATTATCAAAAAAGGTCAAATTTGATCCCTCTAATGATCGATACTTTGCCACGGTTTCTGCCGCCATTTTGGGATGTAGGGTAACTATCCAATGCCATGGTCCATGTTCGCTCAGGCGCTTGATCTCCGGATATAGTGCCTCGGCACCTGAGAGTTTGGTTGTGAAGGTTGAGGCAAATAGAATCGTTGGACGTTGGGTGTGGTGAATATTGTCTCTATCCATCTCCGGCTGATAAGCAAACAAGCTGTCGAGTTTTAGCCATCCGGTTTGGTGTACCTGAAAATACCCGTGTTGCTCCGCCAGTGGTTGCAACATAGAGGTTCGTCCCGGCCCCTCGGTGCAATATAAATCAAAAAGACCACGCTCCGGATACTGATTTCCGCGCTTGTCTTCATTTAAGCCATGAAATACCTGAACCTTTAGCCCGGGGATAAATGCGGGCACACGGTCTCCCGGTGCAAATACGGCAGCGGGGTTTAATGCAATGGCTGCTGCTGTGTCGAGAACGCGGCTTTCCTCTGAATGCAGGAATCTCTCATCAATGTCATTACCTGCAAGCAGCCAGTGAACGTTTCCTCCGCGAGCAATAATTTCTGTCTGCAGGGGCCGTAAAATCGCGTAGGCGTAATTTTGTTCGATATAAAATAATGCACTAAAGCTCAATGCTGGAATACCTGTATGCGAGAGCGCCGTGATTTAGTAAGTTGTGTTGTGCGATCTCACCGTAGTCTGAGCATGGTTCACTCACTTTTTGTTGTTGCCGGTTACGCTGCGAGTAAATCTGCACTATCGTGCCGGCTTGGGCTGCTGGGCGGCCGCTGATGCAGCGCCACTAGCAGCATGTTTTGCAAGCTCCGGAGTACTCTCGTCAGACGAATTGTCTTCTACTTCCACACGTACTTTAGGTCTGGCAAACGGAATTCCTGCTTCTTCAAATGCATCCTGCATTGCCTGAAAAGCGAAACGGCGTATGTAGAACTGCTTACCGGGTTTTGACATAAACTTGGTCGATATTACAAACCCGTAGTCATCTACTTCCACAGCACCCTGTGCTTTAAACGGTTGCAGGAAGTCATCCTTGATTGCTTCTTCTTCCATCATTTGCTGACCGACTTTCTTAAGTAATTTTCTCACCATGTTGAGATCTGTTTCAAAAGGTACTCGAACCCTCAGTTTCATAATCGCCCAGTCTCTGCTGAAGTTTTTTATCACATTGACCGAGCCAAACGGCACAGTGTTTAAAGCACCACGGTGATGTCTGAGCTTCATGGAGCGCACAGATATTTCTTCTACCGTGCCTTTTGCAGCATCGACATCGACGTATTCACCTATGCGAAAGGCATCTTCCATAAGAAAGAAGAAGCCGGTAACAATATCGCGTACCAGTGTTTGGGAGCCAAATCCTATCGCCAGCCCCACAACACCGGCACCGGCAAGAATGGGTCCTGTGTCCACACCCAGTGCTGACAGTGCGCCCAGCACAGCCATTACCAGAAGAACGATTGCAATGCTTCGACGGAGCAGGGGTAGCAACGTTCTGGCGCGGCTCCGACCTTCGCCTCCCTGTTCAGCCTCCATTGAATCTATACCGTGCATTGCAATGTATGCTTCGTCTTCCTCGGCGATTTTTCGATTGATGGTCACCTTTGCAACCTGCCAGATCGCGTAGCAAATAAATACCATAGAGGCGATCTGAGTAAGTGCTTTGGTAGCGATTGCGCTGAGACCGGTGTCTGTTGCGGAGAATAGTTCTACACGCCAGATAGCCGCAAGAATTAATACCGCTACAACAAACAACCCGAGTCGACTGATACGTGCAATGACAGCTGTCGAGGGTTTGCGTTGTGCTTCAAGCAAGGTAGAAACGCGGCTCAATGCCGATTCGGTAATTGGCAACAATAGCAGCAGTACAATGGTAACTAATGCCGCACCATATAATGCGACGCCACCGAGTAACTGCCAGGCGAGTAATGCTATCCACATCAATATAGGAACGGCGGAAAATACATACGGCCAGACCTGCGCAATCATTCTGCGCACCACTCCGGGTTGTGCGGATCCCGCCATAATGTCGTTGCCAATCGCTTTGCGATTGATGCAGATAGTGATTGACAATAATACCGCAGTGCCGGTGCCTACCAGACTCAATAATAATTCATGTACATGGCCGCGAATGCCCAGTACGCCAAATGACGCACAGGCAAAGAAGCCGAATGCAGCAAACGCGATGGTAAGCATGATGGAGCCGTGCAACCGCCGGGCCTCTTTATCTGTGTACATCGGAATTCGCAGCGCCTGATTCTTAGGCGAAAGCACTACGCGACTTAAACCGACGGTCGCCATAACAATCAACGTTGCAGCCAACAGAAAGAAAAAGAAAGTCCGGTCACGGGAATCATCGATGCCTGAAAGGAAAAACACTGCAGTGGATGTCACACCTGCAACCAGCACTGCTGCCAGTTCTACCCCGAGACCACCTACCGCTTGTGTTGCCAGTGAAAGAGTGTTGGATGGGTGCCGCCCTAAGCTTCTGGTTGCAGTGTTTCGCAACCAGCGCTTGATCAGTACTGCCGCGATCAGGCCGATCGCTGTAGAGATAATAAACACCAGGAAAAACCAGCCAAATGCACGCCCGTCGCGCCCGTCTGTCATCTTTGCCCACCAGCGGCCGGGCAGAGATGAAAATTCTGCAAATGCGGCGACAATCTTGCCACCTCTTTCTTTTACTTTTGCAAAGTTGCGTTGGAACCTGACCGCTACGACCGCCGGGTTGAATAAAACATCGGGTCGATTTCCGGGTGCCGTTGTTTGAAGCTTTTCCAGTAGCAGTCGGCGTACCTCTTCATCCGACAGGCGAGCGATATCCTCTGCTCCGTCCATGGTCTGCGCCATTGTCTGACCAACAGACAGTCCGATGGACAGACTGAGGATCGATACCGCTACTAAATAACGTGTGAAACGCCAAAGACTGGCCAATGACCGACTCCTGGAAAACGGTTTTTCAGATTGCCTCGTGCACGTTGCCGTATGCCCAGGGCCACTTGCCTCATGATAGCTGATGTCTGTCAATTTTCTTAGTCTCTGACGAATTAATCGATTTCAGAGTAAATACTTGCAACAACAGCGCAATGGTATGGCTGGTGAGAAATTTTGCGTATGAGACAAAGCTGTCGAAGAAGGTATTGCCAGTTTCCACTGATATGTGATGACCAGATTAGGACAAAGCAGCTTTCTGGTCGGTAAGGTTGGTCAGCATTCAGTGCACGATTGATGTAACGGAAGTGCCGTTGAATGGCTTAAGTGTACTGGTGGGAATTTACGTTGGTGAGCCAGGTCGATCGCGTTTAAAGAAGGCTTAAATTAAAGAATGACTGGGGATCACAGGAAGGTCCAGATTAAAAAAGGATAGGGCATCGCTTTAATTCGACGTGTCTATTTGAATTGATTGAGTGTCAATGAATTGTGTGTTTGCTTTGTTGGGTAAAATCACCCAGGCCATAAACAGTAGAACTGCTGCCCCGACAACAACGATCATAAGCCAGTCTGAATTTTTTAAACGCATTCCTGAATTAGTCCTTTACTCGATGATTTTACTATTATTCGTACTGCTATTTTTTGCCGCTAATCAAGCGGCTCCACCGATATCGGTATAGTGTTCATCTTTTCGAAACTTGCACAAAACGAATCTCATTTCGGGGAAAGTATCGGGAGTAGCAAACCCCTCGTACTTCATTAAAGATATTTTTTTACTGTCGATCTCTATGCCCGGGGTATCAGACCAAAGAAATGCCAGAGCTGTAAGTCGCAACAGTTTCTCTGCGTTAATACTCATGGGTTGTTTGTTGGATTCCCATCTTGAAAGGGTAGATTTATCGGTAGAGAGATGATCGGCCCAGTCAACAGCTGATTTGTTCATAGCTTTGCGTATAAACTTCATTTCCTTGCCATTCAATCTTCGTGGCAGTGTGCATCTGTAGACCGCAGCTACTGCCATGAGTTTGTCGTGATGAGGGATATGCACGTCACCGTCTTCATCATAAATGGCCGTATCATGCAGAATAATGGGTACACCAAATTCCGACGTAGTGTAACTGGCTAACTTGTTGGAATAGTCATAGTTAGATACATCCAAATCAGCTTCATCAATAGAAGTATCGTGATTGTCGTTGTTCTCAGATGGCATTACAGTCGCCCTCGCTCATTGTTCATTAAACTAACCAAACATTGATAATTTTGATCGTGTAACCATTGGTGCTGACGATCAAGGCCATGTTTTCACCGTCTACCGTTTGTCCCTGAATTTCATACTGTTCATCATCGCTTTCTTCGAGCGGTCTGACATGCAGGTTTCTCTGTTTGAACAGTTGCAGAACATCACACATGTCTATCCCATAGTGTTCGAATTGTTCCTCTATGTGGGCTTGCCGACCCTTAAGACTTACGTAGGGAGTGTCGTTTCCCCCCTTGCGGAACGCATCGAGCAGAGTTTCGAATTTCTTCATAACCGCTCAGTTGATTTTAAGTCACCCGAATATGAGTGTATTAGCTATTTTTATAGATTAATGCATAATTATAAGTTGATATAATATCAACAAATTTATTGGAAATCTAGTTAAGCCTTGCGGAAGCTGGATATATGTCGTGCTATAAGGTGCAAATTTGATAAAATAAACGTTAATGTGATATTAAATACGGATTAATGTTTATTAAATATGCCGAAATCAACGATTGATGATGATTGGAAGATTTATGTTCGAGGTCTACTTAAAGCGGAGCTGGCTCGAAGAGGTGTTAAGCAAACAGATCTTGTCGGTATGCTTGAAGACGCTTACGGGGTTAAAGAAACCACTCAGTCGTTATCGAACAAAATCAGAAGAGGGGCGTTTAGTGCAGTCTTTTTGTTTCAGATTCTGGAGGTTATAGGATGTGATACTTTGGTTTTACCGAAGCAGAGTAAAATCCGACGTTAGCCATTAAGGTAAACGCTTTACGTTTTGTGTCGGCAGTCGGTTTGTCACTGGCATCGAAATCACCAGCGGCTCTTTATTTAACGGACGATTTCCTGCGTCTGTAAAGCTCAACCAGTTTTTTTGCAGCGATTGGAAAAACTCCTAAAAAACCGAGCGCGATTAGTAGCGGAGGGGAAAGTACGTCTCCGAGTGATTCAACCTGACTCAGTTGGTTTCCGGAATAGGTAACTACCGCGGAGATCGGGAACATGCCTGCCTGGCTGACCAGATAGAAAATAGAGGTTTTGATAGGAGTAAGACCCATCAGCATATTTATTATGAAAAATGGTATTACTGGAAATAGTCTCAACGTAAAAAGATAAAAAGCGCCTTCTTTTTCAATACCGGCGTTCAATTTTTGCTGCATATGTGCCGGAAAATTATTCTGAACAATATCTCTGAACAGGTATCGAGACAACAGAAACGCCAGAGTCGCCCCGATGGTGGAGGCAAAAGATACCAGTATGCAGGCTGTGGCAAATCCGAATACGGCACCTGCCCCCAGTGAGAGAATAGAAATACCGGGTATGGCTAACAAAGATGCAACAAGATATAAAATAAAGAAGTATGTGAGCGACTTGATGCGATTTTCTGTAGCGTAATCAGAAAATACCTGATGCTTTTCCTGTATGAAATCCAATGAAAAATACTGTCCGATGTCAAAAATAAAGTATGACGAAATAAGTACCGACAGCAGTAGTAGTGCAATTACTATTTTGATTTTTTTCATTGCATGGCTTAGCTGAGTCACAGACTCTGTAAAGTGTAGTGGGTTAATTGCTTATATTGCGCTTTTTTCTTATGTTCTTTATGTATGGCCGGGACCTTTAGTTTGTTGTTTAAGGGTGATCAATTATTCGGCATGTCGGCAGTTAGTCATGTGCATCGCTTCAGGGTTCACTCCCATGTGGTGGATCTGTATCATATAGTTTCTGACGATGGTGATTTTATAACGTGACAGGTAAATTGTGCTAGCTCTCCTGATACTCTTTGCTTTTAGTGCGGGGCTACTATTTCGCAAGTTCGGACAGCCCCCGCTACTGGGATATTTGCTCGCAGGGTTTGCGGCGCATGCCATGGGCATTGGAAATCTTGACTTACTGGGCCCGATAGCTGATATCGGTGTGACGATGCTGCTGTTCACAATTGGGCTTAAATTGCGTATCACTGAGTTGGCCAAGCCCTATATTTTTGGGCCGGCGATTCTGCATATGGTGGCGGTTGTGCCGCTTACTGCAGCAGTGATATCACTTATAGGTTACATCTACGCACCTCTGGCGTTCAGTCATGATTTGTCAGCCTGGATGCTGGCTTTTGCACTGTCGTTTTCAAGTACGGTATTCGCCATAAAAATGTTTGAGGAACGCGGCGAGAGCTCGGTCTTTTATGCGTCGATTGCGATCGGTGTGTTAGTGCTGCAGGATGTGCTGGCTGTGATTTACCTTGTTCTGTTGTCAACGGAAAGACCATCGTTTTATGCTGCGCTTCTCCTTTTAATTCCACTTACATTTAGGTGGTGGAAAGCCTTGCTGTCACGTTTTCTGGCTCTGGTCGGGCACGGTGAGCTTCAGTTACTTTTCGGATTTTTGGTTGCGTTGGGGGTGTATGAGTTATTTGAGCTGCTTCATCTAAAGGGAGGTCTTGGAGCGTTGTTGGCGGGTGCACTGATTGGGGCATCAGACAACAAGCAGTCAAAAGTGCTTTATGATCGGCTGGCTAACTTTAAAAATCTTTTTCTGATCGGTTTTTTCTTGCAAATTGGTTTTTATGGCTCGCCGTCATTTCCTATGCTGATTGTGGCATTTCTGTTGGGTGCTCTAATTCTGCTCAGGCCAATGGTTTACTTTACATTAATGACGATATTTCGTTTGCGTGCTCGTACGGCGTGGCTTGCAGGTATTGGTCTGTTTACTTATAGCGAGTTTGGTTTGATCGTCGCCTCGGCGGCTGTTTCAAGCGGGCACATAAGCAGTGAATGGTTAGTGACTCTGGCACTTGCGATTGCAATCTCATTTTTTATTTCTACTCCGGTTAACAGTGTCGCCCATAAACTTTATCGAACTCACATTGACTGGTTCAATACCTATCAGAAGCCAACGAGACTTGCGGAGGAAGAAATTGAACTCCTCGGTGATGCGAATATTGTTGTACTGGGAATGGGGCGTGTTGGAAAAGGTGTTTACCAGCATCTAATTAACGATGGTAAAAGTAGAGTGATAGGTGTTGAGGAGAACTTAACCCGAATCGGTGATCTGCGAGACGCCGGATTTAACTGTGTTCACGGAGACGCATCTGACCGGGATTTCTGGGAGCGTACCGGACTTGCCAGCCGGGATCTTATTTTTGTGAGTCTAAGTAATCACAGAGAAAATAAATCTGTAGTTGATCTGGCCCATCTCTCCGGTTTCAAGAACACACTTGCCGTGTCGTCTTATTATGAGGATGAAAAATTAGAGCTGGAAGCGTTAGGCTGTATTTCGGTTAATGTTTACTCCAAGGCGGGGACTGGCTTCGCTGAGCACGTATTGAACCGACTGGAAACCCACGGCTAATGAACTTTAGTCGATCGTTTGCACTCAGAGAGTTAAGTAAAGCCTGACTGCAAGGTTTCGTCATTCCGTGGCTCCGTAGTTATTAGGTACATTGTGCATGAGTGAGCTGATGGCTGAGAAAAACCAATGATTAAAATTCGCGTTCGCCTTTTTGTATGTTTTACGTTCATTGTTTTCATCAACGCGTGTTCTTCGGATGATCAGGATATTGCATCGATTGGACAAGAGTCGGCCGAAGAGGTTTTCGGTGCTGAGGAAAACGGTGAGCCGGGCGTGCCGAGTGGTGACTCCACTGCCGTGGTAGATACTAATAGTTTGGCAGGCAACGGTTGTCAGAACGTCGTGATAATTGATGAGTTTGCCTATGGCGCCTGCGATACTGGAATTGAAGTTGTTGATCTGAATTCACTGGAACGCAACTTTGTATCGATCCCGGCTGATGATATTAGTGGCGATTCGAGCTTTGGAGTTTTATTTACACAATCTGGAAATACCCTGACCCAATTCGATCTTGTTAATCCGTTGGAACCTGCCGTGATCACTACGGTAAATACTAATTTCTCAATATTTTCTGGTATTTCATCTGCCAATGGAGTTTTGGTGGTATCAGCAGGTTCTGGCGGATCTAACACAGAGGTCTATACGTACGATGCGAGCTCTCTGTCGTTGAGCATTTCGGGTATACCGCAGGTGGATGGTCGGACCGGTAACCCGGATGTACATGTTGCAGCAACCGATGGTGGAGCGGTGGCTTTCTATTCGCAGGATCTCGGGCTTGTGGCCAACTGGGGTATTCAAACCGTCGAGTTTGATGGCAATGGAAATATACTAAACATACCTGAGGTTGTTGTACTCACGCCGGCTCCGTTTACCGGCGGCTTTGATATTCCTTTCGCACCCGCAAATCTTCCGGTGGAAAGCGAGTTTTTAAACGAGCAGTTGTATGTTGCTCATTTTGCGGCAGATGGTCTGCAGGTAATTGACAGATCTGTATCTGATGCGCTTTCTCTCATCCCCCTTGGCTATCAACCAACAAATGTTGCGACGGACGGTAGTCAGCTGTTTGTGGTAAGTGTGGAACGCAGCATTGTGGACACTGTAAACCCGATTACAGAAACAGTCGTCGACAGCTTAAGCCTGCCGCTCCAGCAAGCTGTCGGGGTAGCCGCGAATGATACACACATAGCGGTTGCTGACCGGTCTGCGGGCCTTATCATCGCTGTGCGTTAGACGAAATAGTTAGCCTGGCAGGGGGAAGTCACAGCGAATGATGAGCCCCGTGATGGGGAGGAACCGGCAGGCCCGTTGCTCTTTAGATGTTCCGACAATCTGTGGTATTCGGAACAACTAACTGCACGCAGGGTAAGTGGTACGGAGTTTGCTCATCCAGTTAGGCGACCGAGATTTGGGTGGGTCGTGGACGCAGGCCGTGAAGGAAAAAGGAACTTAAAATCTCGTTTACGCGCCTTAGATAACAAGAAAAAAGTTAGTCGAACACAGAACCATGCAAGCGAAAAATAGCGCTGCCGATCTAAACCTGGCAGCTTCAGTTGATACATGCCCCTGCAGCGACAACGCTGATCAGACACTGGTGAAGCACATAGAAGAGCTTAACCGCAGGCAGCAGAGTATCTACCCGCTGATCAACCGCTTGCGGCAGCGAATCGAACTCCAGAGACGCTTTGTTGCGAGAATCGGTGTACAGGACTGACACAGTCCGAACCTTTGAGTATTGTCCCTTATCCCTGACTAATGTGCCGTGCTGCCGCTAGCCGTTTTTTGCTTGCCCTGACGATAGCAGGTGTCAAAGAACATTCGGGACGACCCTCTAGGATTCAACAGTTGAAAGATCAACTGCAGTTTGCAACTCCCTTTGTACGACAGCCATCAGTTGCCGAGTCGAAACAGGCTTAGACAAAACTGGTCCCAGTAAAGATGCGTCTGAACGTTGCTGCGCGTATCCACTTAAGTATACAACCCGCAGTTCAGGCCGTAAGTTCGATGCATCTTTTGCCAGAGCGTACCCGTCTATTGCTCCTGGCAGTACGATATCGGTTAAGAGTAAATCAAGTTCAATATCGCTTTGTAAAATCATCCTTGCGTCGTGGCCGTTATGAGCTACTTGCAAATTGTGTCCACTTCGCCGCAAGGTGAGCTCCAGCACTCGTGCGAGTTCCGGTTCATCTTCGACCAGCAATATATTCGCGGTTTGATGATTTGCAGCCGTGTCACTGGCGTGATTGTCTGTTGCAGCCTGTGGGGCAGGTGGCTCTTTGGTTGCGTACTCGAGTGTTAAAGTAATTTGGGTGCCGGATAGCGGGTTTTCTGAGTCGCGAAGATTTTTTATTAACAATTCTCCACCGCTCTGTTGTACAAAACCGTAAACCATAGAAAGCCCCAGGCCGCTGCTTGCTTTGTCGCGCTTGGTCGAGAAGAAAGGATCTGTTGCACGCCGAATAACTTCCTCTGACATGCCTGGTCCATCGTCTGACAATACAATTTCTACCAGTGTGTTTCCATCAGAACCACTATTGTTGCCTGATTGGCTTTGGTCTTGTGGTATCACATTGACTTCCACCAACATTTGACCGCCGACACCACTGTCGCGAATCGCATCACGACTATTGATCAGTATATTTAAAAGTGCATTTTCCAATTGCCCCGCGTCGCACTTCACTCCGACAGATGGCGAGAAAGGTGAGATAGTCAAATTAATATCTTCAGCAATACCGCTCTCGGCGAGTTCAAGCAGTGACTGCATCACGTCAGTTAAGCTGTGTACCTCCGCGACGGTTGGATTTGCCAGTGCAAAAGTAATCAGGCGATTGGTGAGTGCTGCACCGCGCTCCACACTGGTTATGGCAATATCGTGAAGTTGATTTTGGCGTACCTGATCCGTTTCGGTCTTCGCAAGCTCCACTGAACTCTGAATAGTTGCAAGTATGTTGTTAAAGTCGTGGGCTATTCCACCAGTTAGCTGACCCAGAGCTTCAAGACGATCACTGCGTCTAATGCGCTCTCTGCCGGACTCAAGTGCCGTAACATCATCAAATACAAGTACTGACCATATTGCAGAATCGATCTCATCGACCTCGGTGGCTGTTACTCGAAGAAAGCACAGATCATTGGATAGATGGCATTTCCGTGCAAACAATTTATTTTTGATCGCATGCTTCATTTTATTGTTGAATTCAGGATCTGCCCTGGCTATCGCATAGTGCAGCGGAGAACTGCTATCAGTAACCGGAATGAGTGTTCCCGGGTCCAGAAAACCGGTTGGGCTCGGCCAGTCGAATGGTACCTTTTCGTTATGAAAACCAAACAGCTTGCGTGCGGCATCGTTGATCATGAGGATGCGGCCTTTTCGGTCGAGTGCGACAATCGCGCTGCTGGCTACATTAACTACCGCTTCAAGTCGGCGTAGATTTGCGGCGATATTGAGCTGTTGGCGCTGTGATGTTTGTTTTTGTAAGTCGGTTAGAAGAGCTACACGGCGAAGTTCAATTTGTTCAGCTATGGATAGGGCCAACTGCGTAAGTTTGTTTGTGTCCGCTGCGTTGACCAGTGTTCCTGCTACGCTACTTAACGTCCACAAGGTGCCAATGATTTCTTGTTTAGCGTCTGTTACCGCTATCCCGGTTGCAGCGATGTAGCCTGAATTTGGGAAGGTGGTAATCGCAGAAGTCGGGTTTTCGGGTTGGGCGGCAGGTGACCATTGAAGGCTTCCGTTATGATCAAGCCTGCAGAACTTTGCGTTTTGCGTGAAATGCCTGTTTGGTAGTTGGTTTATCAAAAGTGCAACAGCATTTTTATCTGCTTCGGTATTTGCCTGAGAGCTATAGCCATTATCACCCGGTTCACGAATTGCCAGTGCGATATCGCAATCAGTAAATATTGCTTTACCCAGTTCCAGCAAGCCCTGAACTGCATCATTGTTAGTTGCGAGTTTTGTCAGGGCAAGCTCTTTATTAAATTCTGAGTCAATGACGACGGCGGGGTTTTCGACACCATCGAGTGGTCGAAACCTCTGCATGATTGACATGAGCCTGTCGACAGCACTGAGGTCGGCCAATCGATCCCGATAAGCCAGCTCGATTTCTGTCGCTATATCGCCTGCTGGTATAAGGCTTGTTGCCATACCCCAGCCCGGGAACAGCGTCTCCGGTAAATCTGTCTTTAGCAGAGTAGCAATTTCTCTGTGCCGGGAATCTTTGCTAATTCTCAACATGGTTTGTTCAACATCAATTCTGCTGCCTTGCAGAAACTGGCAGAAGTAGCCAGGTGTTGAAAGTAGCAGTCCGCTGACATTGGCTGACTGATTAAGAAGAGCAGACTGGGTTCTTATATCGTCGAGTGTTTTGCTGGAAACGGGGACTGCGAATTGACTTATATAAAGTAAAGAGTAGTGCAATGTTTTACCCGGTGACTGTGCAAAGACGCTGAACTTCGCGGCCGAGAGTTTCTAATCTGACTGGCTTTTGCAGGCTGCCATCGGTCAGTGTATTTACACTATGCAGTGCAGTGAACTTTCCGTGTGAACCCGTACCGGCACCAGTGACTGCCAGAATCGCCATGCGATCATCTCTGGCGTCATTGAAGCCATCTTGTATTCTGACTCTGTTGATTAATGTAACGCCACCTTCGGCAAGTATCTGTCCGTCCTGGCGCAAAAAGATATCGACAATCAATAAATCGTAAACCTTACTGTGCAACAATACAGTGGCATCAGCTACTGTGCCGCAACAATCAACCTGATGACCCTGGCTTACCAGATATTGCTGCCACAACTCCACGAGAACAGAGTCGTCATCTACCAGTAGTATAGAAAAACCCGACTCTTTAGATTGATCGGTACTCTCGGAATCAACCTTGCTTTTGGAAGGTTTATTTTTCACGACATTAGTCTGTTTAGTTGGCTAAATTATTAATCTCTGATTGTCATAACAACGCCATTGATAGTTTTATCCGTTGAAATGTACGGACTAATACTAATTGACAGCTGATTATCGCTTCCACTCATGCTTGATTTTTTCTCGATGGTTTCACCTGAACTAAGCACCTGATTCAGATCGGTTAACAAATCGGGGTAGTTGAGACTGATTTTGAAATCTCCGATCGGGCGATCAACGTCTCCAGGCAAGAGGTTGATGTATCTTGCCATTAGCGGTGTAAAGCGTCTGATTGAAAGAGTGCTGTCGAGAAAAATTATTCCATAGCCGGTCGAATTTAACAGATTGTCCAGATCTGTATTCAGTTCCATCAGTTCAGCTATTTTTTCCTGGTACTCAGTGTTAACAGTGTAGAGTTCTTCGTTAACTGACTGGAGTTCTTCATTGGTAGATTGAAGTTCCTCATTGGCTGCCATTAGCTCTTCGTTGGTAGCCTGTAACTCTTCACTGGTAGTGTCGAGTTCGGCGTAGGCATTGCGAAGCTCCTGACGTGAGTCATTCAGCTGTAAGTCGAGTTCGCGCAACCGCTCTCGTGTGTGCGTATCAGCCTGGTATGTCTCCTGATTAGAGATGTTCGGGACTTCGATGCGCTCAACTGGTCTGTCCCTGAATTGCGAAAACAGCAGCAGATAATAGGTTTCGTTTGAGCGGGAAACATCTGTGACACGTCTTGCGGTGATGCTGATTAATTTATCCGGCTTATCGGGGTGATGCATAGGTACATCGTTCAACCGATGGCTACCGGTTTCAGACTCGGTGGCTTTGGCAAGACAGGTAGAAACAGGCACACCGAGAGAAGGCACAATTAATGAGTCAATGTGAGTGGTGACGTGTCCGGAGCTGTGTCTGTCCAGATAGTGTTTACAATCACCAAAAATATGTACTGCCTGATGTTCAGGGTTGAGTAGTATTCCGTCAGGACCGTACTCATCCAGCAATCGATCACGAACATTATGGTAAATATTTTTCTGTTCAAAAGCGCCGCGTTGAGTCAGCCCGTGGGATGGCCTGTTTGCTGTTTTGGCTGATGTTTTGCGCAAGTGGTCAGCATTGATATGGCGAATTGGAATGCGTGATGATCGGGTTTTACGCCAAATTTTTGAGGTGCTGCTAAGCTCACTAAAATTATCTGCCTGCCCTCCCAGTGATTCAGAACTTCCAAGCCACAAATAGCCTGCATCGCGCAGGGAAAAATTAAACAGTGCAAGAGTTCGCTCTTGCGCCTCCGCTTGGAAGTAGATCAGCATGTTGCGGCAAACCACGAGGTCCATATTTGAAAACGGTGGGTCTTCGAGTACGTTGTGGGTTGCAAAAACAATCATGTTACGCAGCCGATTGTTTACTACGTAGTTTCCTGCTTCATCCATTTTAAAATATTTACTCAGCCGTTTTTCGCTAACATCGTTAGAAATAAACGGTGGGTAAACACCTGCGGACGCATAGTCGATAGAGCCACTGTCAGCGTCACTTGCAAATATTTTTATCGGAATTGTGGTTTTTGAGCTTTCAAGCAGCTCACTAAATGCTATGGCAAGCGAGTAGGCTTCTTCGCCACTTGATATACCCACCATCCATACTCTTACTGGTGTATCAGCTGATTTGTTGCTGGTTATCGCAGGTAGTACCGATTTTGCCAGCTCAGCGTGGGCGTCCGGATCGCGAAAAAATTGTGTAACGCCAATCAGAAGATCTGATTTAAGTAACGCGAATTCTTCAGACTTTCGATCAAGCAATTCGGCGTAAGCGGGTAGCGTTTCTATATTGTTGATACCCATGCGGTGTTCGATTCGGCGAGCTATCGTGGACGGTTTGTAGAGCGAAAAGTCGATAGCTGTGGCGACACGGAGTCTGACAAAGATCTTTTCCAGCAAGTCGTTGTTTGAGGCTAGATGTTCTCTGAACACCCGGTTTTTACTGGCAGTTAGTGGATGGCGAATGTATGAAACCAGTTGTCTGGCCAGCTCATCGACATCACCGATTGCATCAACGTATCCGGTGCGGATTGCAGAGACGGGCATACCGTCAAACTCTGCCTCGTTGGGTTGTTGAGCCATCACTAAACCACCTGCTTCCCGCAGGGCTTTTACACCCTGACTTCCGTCACTGCCTGTGCCGGACAGAATAATACCGACTGAGCGGTTTTGTGCATCAACTGCGAGGGATCTGAAAAATTCATCGATGGGCAGGTTGGGGTGTCCGGTTCGGTGTATCTCGTTGAGAAACAATTTACCCTCGGCCACAATAAGGTTGCGATTCGGCCGCATCAGGTAGATATGATCGGGTAACAGGTGTTCGCCATCTTCGGCGAGGGTGACAGACATTTTTGAATGCTTGGCCAGCAGTTCGTCCATCAGTGTGTTGAAGTTGGGTGACAGGTGCTGCACTACAACAAAAGCGGCTCCGGTGTTTTCCGGGATGCGGTCAAACAGGTTTTGCAGAGCAGTCAGCCCCCCGGCGGATGCTCCGATACCGACTACATGGCTGGGAGAAGGCAGGTCGTTTTCGGTTTTGGCAGCAGAAGCATTGTCAACTGGTCGGTTACCAGCCTGGTCGATTCTGGTTTTAGCTGTTGATGTTTCTGTTTTCTGGTCTGGTAACAGACCGGTATCGTCATTCATCACTGCCTCCTCAAAAAACCACCGGTATTGAAAAACCGTTAAGCGAGATGTATTTGCAGAATAAATGGAAGCTGCAGGTACCAAAGGTCAGATTAATTATCTCATCTCGTACTTCTACATGGCTGCAATTGCCGGATTGCGGGGATTACGACTACTACGTGAGGGTGGGGCCGCGACTGTGATTTTCGCTGGCATAAACCCTCTTAGGTACAACGTTGTACTTTAGACCGGATCCAGTGAAGATATTATATATTTTCGCGATAAACGCTGCCTGGAAAATTACCAAGCAACCATATGTGCTTAAGCGATTGCGAGGCTGGCATTAGAATTCTCAGAGTGCGAGCGGACAACCTTTAGAAATTCTACCGGCCGAGTTGCTGCACTCATTAAAAACCCCTGCCATTGATCGCAACCGATTTCCTGCAGGAATTCGAGCTGTGATTCAAGTTCAACCCCTTCGGCTGTTACCAGAAGACCGAGGGAATGAGCCAGTTCAACTACGCTTCTAACGATTGTGCGTGATGCCTTGCTGACCTTTACATCTTTAATAAAGCTGCCATCAAGTTTTATTTCATCCAGTGGAAATCGATGCAGATATGACAGAGAAGAATAGCCGGTACCAAAGTCATCAAGCGCTACTTTGTATCCGCGACTGTGGAGCCAATTTACTCCGTCATGACCACTTATTGGATCTGCTATGAGCGTGCGCTCGGTGATTTCGAAGATAAAGTTCTCGGGTTTTAACGACTCATTGCAAATTATCTGATCGATAGCCAACAAAATATTTTTATCCTGAAGCTGTGCCGGTGAGAGGTTAACGGACACGGACAGTTCTTTGTCACTGTTGCTTGCATGTCGATACTCTACAAAAGAGTTTCGAAAATCACTGCAGATTTTGGTAATCAGCCAAATAGTCAGTTCCCCCATGCCACCACTGGACTCCACCAGTGGAACAAATGAAGCGGGGCCTATTAGTCCTTCTTTTGGGTGATGCCACCGAATCAAAGCTTCACACGATACGATTTGCCCGGTGCGGGTCTCTACCTGGGGTTGGTACTCTACAAATATGTCATCACCACTAATCGCACGGCTTACCTCTTTTATTAGTGTGTCTGTGTCACGCAGCGAGCGTTTGTTCATGGATGCGTCGTCGTATGCTCCGTAAAAGCGGTAGCAGTTTTTTCCAGCAGATTTAGCGGCATACATTGCAGCATCTGCATGGCGCAGCAGGTCGTTAACTATGCGATCAGTGCTACGCCTGTCGTGCAGTAACTTATGATGCATAGCGATTCCGATGCTTGCTGAAACATCGGTTTTTACGCCTTTTATAGAAACACTCTCCTGCAGCATCAGAGTCAGTCGAGCAGCAAAGTGCTTGACTTCTTCAATGCGCTTGACATCAGTTAGTAAGATTGTAAATTCATCACCTCCCAGTCTGGCTACCTTGGTTGCACGCGCGCTGGACTTGCTAATGGTCAACGCTATTTTTTTGAGTAGCTGGTCACCAGCTTCGTGACCGTAACTGTCATTGATTTGTTTGAACCCGTCTAAATCGATAAAAAATACAGCCAGAATACTGCGCACTGGTGAGTTCTGAACAATGCATTCCGCCAATGTGCTCTCAAAGGCGCGTCGGTTAGGCAGCCCGGTTAGCGAGTCGAAGCTCGCCAGTTTTTGATTTCGTTCATCTGCATTTTTACGGTGATTGATATCTTGAAAGGTGAGTACATAGCCACACTTGTAGGGCGTATTATCATCGACCCGCCGACCGACAACCCGAATCCAGCGTTGCTCTCCTGGCTTGTTAACTATTAAACATTCCTTTTCTATTTCATCGGTGCTGCTCCAGTCTGCGCTACCGACTGATTTGGCCAGCTCTTGCGAGGTATCCAGTGGCAGTGCCGCAAGCCAGCCTCTGCCATGGGCTTCAACGCGACTAAGACCAGTCATTGAGAAGAAAGCTGAATTGGCAGTCTCGAACTCGAATTTATCTGATAACAAAACCAGTCCGTGAGGAGAATATTCGGCCAGATCTATTGGTGGTGTAGTCTTCTTAAGTGTGTTTGCAGAAGCGTATGTCTGCTTTAAGTCAAAGCGATCAGAGGTGTAGGTCTGAGCGGATAGTGCTGATTGAGGACCCTGTTGGTTCTGGTCTGCAAATTTTCGGAGTGAGTCCGTTACACCAATAAGGCTCACAACATAGTTGGGTCCGGCAGCTGTATTCATCGCAATGCTGTGCAGCGAGACTCGACTGCCCGAAACAATCATCGTTGCTTCACATTGGTTGATATTGCCTGTTTGTATTTCAGCAAGGCGACTTGATTCATCAAAGAGATCAGTAATTTTTAAATCACTAAAATCATCGAATCCAAGAAATGCTTCTGCGAGACGGTCAGCGGCGATTAGCTGACCAAAGGTGTCAATAACAATGGTAGGTACTGGGCCCATCAAACTTCCTTGGCAACACAATGGCGGCGGATACATCTGGCTTTTTATAGAGGGTAAAATTCTCACGTAACCCGATTGCCAATTGTCGGCAGGTGACATCCCCTGTCACACATACAAGTCTAGTTTAATAATTCCCCTTCGCTAGTAAATTAGAAAAAAAGCGAACAGAAAAAACTGTGCCAGGTTGAGTTATTGAAGACAGCGCGGGCGAATTTTAAACAGCAATAATCGATAGATTTTTTGACTTCCCAGGCTGAGTTATAGCTTAAGAAAATCTCTACTGGTTCCCACTATTCGGGTTTTTAACTAATTAGGCGTTCTAAAACCATGAGGCGTACAGATTCTGTCATTGCTTAGGCTCGCTAATTGCCAGTATGTATAGGCAAGCAGAGACATGTAACTGTTTGTAATTTAACAATATTCTAAAGGTTTGAAATTCTGTGGCCACTGCTGAAAATTGTCTTCGCCAGCAATGGTTATTGCTTGCAGAAAATAATCGAACCGCCGATGGGTTTCACAAGAACCTTCAATAAAGTTGCTGGAAAAATTAAGAGTTGAAATTTAAGCGCGTCAGGGCGAACCTCCGCAAATCCCCTGTCGTCCGTGTTGAGTCACTAGAATCCAGAGTTCTGTATTCTGCAGATGTTTTTTCTGGTCTTGGTATTGACCAACCTACAGCGGCAGACGAGCTAACAAGCGATCACGACTGGCCACCCCACGGTGGGCAGCAAACAGTGCTGCCGGTTGCAGAATCGCCATCGATTGATTTCAAGCGAACTATTGCTGTTGCAGAGCCTGCAACCGTGGCACTCGACAATACTCCACACCCGGACAGCGCATCAGGGATGGATGAGCTTGATTCGGAAATATCCGAAAACCCGATCAGTACTGATAATCCTCAAAGTTTTAAAGAACTGGTATTTATCGATAGCCGCACCCCTGACTATCAGGCAATGGTCGATGATCTGCGTGCAAATCGCCCGGACACAGAATTTGAGTTAATTATTATTGATTCAGACGAAGATGGAATCGATAAGATTTCATCTACTCTGGCGAGCGTCGACCCGGTTGCTGCAATCCATATAATTTCTCACGGCAGCGGTGGTGCTGTGCAGTTGGGATCGGTGATTCTCAACAACGACGTAATAAACGAACGCGGAGACGAACTTCTCGAATGGTCGGATGAGTTAACCGATGATGCTGACATTCTAATTTATGGTTGCAATCTCGCGGCAACCGAAGAGGGTGTCTCCCTGATTGAAAACATTGCATTGCTTACCGATGCAGATGTTGCAGCCAGTGATGATACTACTGGTCACGAATCACTCGGAGGAAACTGGCAGCTCGAATATGTCACAGGTCAGGTCACTACAGATGTTGTGTTCTCTCCTGACCTTCAGGAGAACTGGGCAGGGAAGCTTGATGTTGTTTTTGTGGATACCTTTGATGATCTTGTTGATGGCAATGTATCG
>CAYPDN010000004.1:35522-37817 GCA_964409445.1 uncultured Granulosicoccaceae bacterium | reverse complement strand
GCAATTAACGCTTAACCAATAAAATATAGTGTCGAGTCAGACAATAGAGCATCGTGGCTGTGTAGGGTTTGATCAGTTTCGCAATGCCAAAACTTGACTGGCCTCCTTCCCTTTCCTTCCAGTCAGTTGGTACGACCGCGTAGCTATACTCTCCAAGCAGTGCCTTGAGCGCCAGTTCGATGGTGATATTAAACTGGCCGGAAATTATTGGTGCCATATCATCAATCACTTCGCGTCGATAGCATTTAAATCCGTTGGTTATATCTCGGTATGGCGTGCGTAATAGACAGCTGAGCATGTAGTTGGCAGATCTGTTGATTAGACGTTTAAACAATGGATATCGCTCGACCACAGCGCCGTTAATGAATCTGCTTCCAAATGCACAATCGTAGCCCTGTTCTATTTTCGACCAGTAAGCGATTATATCTTTGGGTGCATCGGCGCCGTCTGATGTGACGACCACTACGCTATCACCCTGATAGACTTCAAGGCCTTTTCGAATAGCGTACCCATAACCATTTGGGCCTGCGTTGTTAACAGCGTGAACTGCAGAATAGCGTGATGCAAGTTCAGATGAGATTTCAGCGGTTCTGTCGGAACTGTTGTCATCGATAATGATTATTTCATACCGATAACCAGTGGGCTCCAGATAGGTACACAAGGCTTCTATTGTTTGCGCGAGTACATCTTCTTCGTTATAAGCGGGCATGACTATCGAATGATAGAGCGTCTTGGTTTGTTCTGTTACGGCCATCTGTTCTGTTGTGGTCATCGCTTCTGTTCCAATAGAACCACATCGGCAAATCGTTCTTTGAATTGGTATGTCCTGGTTAGTTCATCACCAAGCTGAAGTTTCCACATATCGTATTCGATGTCTGTTTCCAGGCGTGTTTCAGTGAAGTGGACTGAGCTTGTGATACGAGCTGCGCGCTCAAGGATATTTGGTTTGCGTGTCGGTGAGTTTGGTTCGGCGCCACTAAACAATCGGCCATAGTCTCGCTGCCGCATAACTACAATAAGGTCCGATGTTGTGCGAGCAGTATTCACGAGAGGTTTGCGGGCATCTGAATAAAGAAGATCGTAGAAGGAATATCCTGCCGGGCAAATTCCAGCCTCGACACCGCGACTCCAGATACCACCGTAAAACAACACTGGTTTATCTCGAAGATCAGGCGCATTGAGTCTGGCAGCTATATCAATGATCTCGCTTTTTGACTCACTGCGCTCGCCGTGAGCGGCGAGGTAGCGGGAGTCGATTTGACCCACGACGGGGCGATCAGTCGCTTCATGCAATAACCCTCGAGCAATGCCGAAAGTCACCAAACGACCGAGTGGCACATTACCGATAGCATGTGTGATAGATACAATGACAATAGCGCTCAGCATTGTATTTCGAAGTGCACGAGATGTGACCAAAAGTCGTCGAGGCTGGTTTAAAGCCAACATCAAAATCAACGGAATGAATGGCACAATCAAATGGACGTGATCGACTCGCTGAAAAGCGATTTTCAGTGACACCAGTGCAAACACCGCCGCGCCGATCAGGTGCAGATCGCCTTCAGATACAGCAACGCGGCCTAGGTGGCGCAGGCCGCGTCCACCGATAACAGCCAGGCTTGCCAGCAGAAAAAAAAGTGCCAGTGAATGAATGGTCCAGTGGAAGGCAAACTGCCCGAGCCCAAGTTCCGATGCCGTTTCAGCGATGTGTAAGGTTGACGAGATATAGGCTGAAAAATTGAACCCTGTCATAGCAAAGGTTGTCAGTGCCCAAACTGCAATTGCTACTAGTGGCAGGAGAAGCATATTTAAAACTATTGGCAACCGGTTCGATTCGAACAATAGCGTTATTAAAATTGCCAGACCTGACAACAGTGCGGCAATTCCGTACTCATATGAATAGGCTGCAGCCAAACCTGCGATTATGGCTGCAATAACTGCAGCGCTGCGGGCGTGTGGATTTCTTGCCAGAACGAGGATGACGAGTACGACCGAGAAGTGCCTCCATGGAATCCAGTTGAGACCGAAAAGGATATCCAGAAAAAACGGCAACAGCACCAGGAATGCCAACAGGCGTAGCCAAAAGCGTGCAATGTACTTCTGCAATATAAATACGAGTGTGACAAAAAATGCTACCTGAAGCAGCATCAATACAGTGTAGTAGCTTTTCATCGAGAACCCGGTAACGGTTAGCCACCACCCTGGAAGATGAATCATTGCCGGGCCATACAAAAACTCGAAATCTGTGTAAGGAATTTCACCGCACGCCATGCGCCACAGTGTCGCCAAAAAATAACT